>NZ_CAKVZL010000090.1:0-8584 GCF_934835595.1 Eubacterium sp. AF15-50 | reverse complement strand
GTATAAGGTAAAGGATGCTGAAATTGTTATGATACTGTTAGGCTCTGCCTTTGACACAGTTACAGTGGCAGTTGATAAATTAAGAAAAGAGGGAATAAAAGCAGGCGTCATTACCCTTAATGTAATCCGCCCCTTTCCCATTGATGAAGTTGTTAAAAGGGTTAAAGATAAATGTAAAATACTTGTGGCAGACAGACAGGACAGCTATGGGGCTAATGGGGGAAATCTATCCTTAGAAGTTAGGGCGGCATTTCAAAGAAAAAAGAAAAATGTGGAAATTAAATCAGTGGTATATGGCCTAGGTGGTATTGACTTTGACGTATCTGATGGAAGATGGCTTTTGGAGCAATATGATAATCTCCCTGATTTTAGTTATTATGGCGTAACAAAAGGCGGCAAAGAAAAAGTACAGGATAATCTTCTTAAAAAGATAGATAAAGAAAGAACAATGTTAGGCATTACGGAAGTAAAAAATACCGGAGAGGGTTTAATGGTAAAGGGGGGACAGATTAATGCCACAACGGCAATGCCTGATAGAATTGCACCGGGACATGGAGCCTGTCCGGGGTGCGGAATATTAGTAAATTTAAATCTTCTTCTTAGGGCAATTGAAGACCCGGTGGTGCTTTTGTTTCAGACAGGCTGTGGAATGATTATAACCACTGCATATCCTAAAACATCTTTCAGGGTTCCCTATATTCATAATCTTTTTCAAAATGGGGCTGCCACCATGAGCGGAATAGTAGAAGCCTGTAAAAGAAGACAGGAGAAAGGGGAAATACCTAAAGGAGACATTGTTTTTATAATGGTAACCGGCGATGGAGGCATGGATATAGGTATGGGGTCAGCCCTTGGAACAGCCTTAAGAGGTCATAACATGATTATATTTGAGTATGATAATGGAGGATATATGAATACCGGCTACCAGCTGTCTTATTCTACTCCTAAAGGGGCAAAAAGTGCCACATCCCATGTGGGTTCCCTTCAATACGGAAAGACATTTTTTAATAAGGATATGCCGGAAATAATGGCAGCGGCTAATATTCCTTACGTGGCAACGGTGGCAGAGTGCAATCCTAAGGATTTTATTACTAAGGCTGCAAAGGCGGCGTATTATGCCAAAAATCAGGGAATGGCATATATAAAGGCACTATCAGCCTGTCCTCTCAATTGGAATGACAACCCTGCCACGGAAAGGGCGGTTATAGAAGCAGCAGTGAATTGTGGATATTTTCCATTATATGAAGTGGAGAAGGGAATTACAAAACTTAATTATAATCATGAAAACAGCAACAAGAAAATGCCTGTAAAACAGTGGTTTTCCATGATGGGAAGAACCAGACATTTAGTAAAAGAGGAATATAGTAGTGTAGTTGAGGAAATTCAAAAAGAAATTGATGAAAGGTTTAGAAAACTAAAGGAAAAATCAGTTTCCATAAACATAAAAATGTGATACACTAAAGTCTGATAAAAAACCAAAAGAGGAATATTATGGATATTTATTACTTTAATATTACACCTTTAAGAAATAAATTTATCTTTGAAAGGAATTTAAGTAAGGTAAGTAAGAAACGTCAGGAGAAAATTGCCAGACTTAAAAGAAACGATGACAAATTAAGGTGTTTAGGAGCAGGGCTTCTAATTGAATTTATAAAAGAAAAGTATAATATAAATGACGAAATAGTAATTGATAAATTTGGAAAACCTCATTTTTTGAGAACTAAGGATTCTTTTAATATTTCACATTCAGGAAATTATGTGGTTATAGCAGTTTCAAGGTTTAATATTGGAATTGATATTCAGAGAATGGAAAATAACAATCAGCTAGTGGCTGAGCGGAATTTTCACCAAAATGAATGTACCTATATAAATGAGGGAGAAGATGAAAATGTTAAAACCCAGAGGTTTTATGAGGTTTGGACAGTTAAGGAAGCCTATTTGAAAAATGTAGGTATAGGTCTTAGAAAACCTCTTAATTCTTTTGAAGTAAATTTTGCCGAAGGAAAGGCAAAGATTATGGATAATCCGGGATATGAGATTTTACAGATGAAATTAGATGAAAGATATATTATGTCTGTTTGTGCAGATATAAGGGATAAGGAACTTAATATAGAAGAAGTTGCATTTTAAAAAAGTTTTCACTTTAATTTACATTAAGGTGAAAACTTTTTGTATAATGGGAAACTCCCATATAGATTTTATATTCTTTAATTCTCCCAGCGACCGGAGGCTCCACATGGAAGCACCAATCCGTTAGATGTTACATTAAGTCCGATTTCTTCGGCAGTAACGTGACCACCAAATTTTTTTACAATGGCTGTATTAATCATATAACTTAAAACTGCCGGCTGTAATCCGGTGGTATATGAATTTATAAGGAAGAAAAGAGGGTCATCGCTTAAAATGTTAGTACACAGTTCAATAAATGGGAAAATATTTTCCTCTATTTTCCATGTTTCTCCTTTAGGGCCTCTTCCGTAGGAAGGAGGGTCCATAATAATGGCATCGTATTTGTTCCCACGTCTTATTTCACGTTCCACAAACTTTACACAGTCATCTACTAACCATCTTACAGGACGGTCTGCTAAATTAGACGAAACAGCATTTTCCTTCGCCCAGGTTACCATACCCTTTGATGCATCTACGTGAGTAACCATGGCACCGGCTTCAAGGGCTGCCAAAGTGGCACCACCTGTGTAGGCAAAAAGATTTAAAACCTTAACCGGTCTGTTGGCGTTTTTTATTTTTTCAGAAAACCAGTCCCAGTTAGTTGCCTGCTCTGGGAAAAGCCCTGTATGCTTAAAACTAAAAGGCTTAAGGTTAAATGTAAGGTTCTTATAATTAATAGTCCACTGCTCAGGCAAATCAAAGAAATCCCATTGACCGCCACCTTTGTTGCTGCGGTGATAATGTCCGTTTAATTTTTTCCATCTATAATCTTTCTTAGGAGTATTCCAGATAACCTGAGGGTCAGGTCTTAACAAAATGTAATCTCCCCAACGCTCAAGCTTCTCTCCTGAAGAAGTATCAATAACTTCATAATCTTTCCAATTATCTGCTATCCACATAACGTATTTCCTCTTATTATAATAGTAGGTTTAAATCAACCGGATATATATTAACATAATAATGATATGAGTGTCAAAAGTAAATTTGTTGCCCATTGAGGCAATGGAATTGGAAGAATCAAAATGACTTTGTCATACAGGGATAATTCAATTTTCCTGCGAATGGATTTGACGATAAATTGACACTTACAATTGCTGAAAAGGATAATTGCTCAAAAAAGTGTGAATTTGAGTTTAGCGTTATTGGATATTGTTATGAAATGATTAATAATGGTGGAATAGCAGCATTAGGATTATCAACTGAAAAACAGCAGGATATGAAATATTTTCTAAATTCGTTATGTTACTATAATACTTACGCAAATAAATACTTCCAAAATCATCAATATATAAAAGATAATGAAACAAATAAATGATGTATAACAAACGAAGTTTTTTTACAGACCGTTAATACGAGGAATAAACAGTTTAAAAAGCTAAAAAAAGTTTTGGTCTGACTTCCGTTAGACTAAAATTAAATTTATACAGTCTAAGATAAGAAGTGCGCGAACCTCAATTCCGCTTCGCTGAAATTTGGTTGGGGATTACGCAAGGTATGCTCCTGTTTTTTACAGTTGTAAAAAGGGAAAAGTCCTACAACCAGTGTAAATATGCTGTTTGTAGGACTTTATTTATATCAAAGTATGTGGCTGCTTTTGTTTTTTTCGGGTTAAATGTAAAATTTTTCTGATATTTTTTTGAGAAAAAAGTATACTTTCTAAAAAATAAGGTGCTAGAATTAAAATTTAAATGTGTTAAATTAAGATAGAATATTGAAATGTATACTCTAGAGAGGAATGCAACAAAAAAGAAAGGAAAATAAAAAATGATAAGTAGGAAAATAAAAACGTTCAGTCTGATTCTGGCAGTGCTGATGGTGGTCACTCTGATTGTACCCAAAGCAGATTTTACTGAAAGGCCATCTGTTTCAGAAACAGAAACAGAACTGAAAGAATTTACTGTTAGTGACAAAGATTTAAAAGAAATTGTTGTCGCAGCAAAAAAAGATGGCAGTAAAGCAGCAGCCAGAGTAAATGAACTAAATGGAAATGATTTTGAGGTGGCAGTGAACAAAATACTCACGGAATATTATAAAGACGGAGATACAGACTGTTGTAAGGCATTTGAAGAAAATGTAAATGCAAAAGCTGCAGGTATTATAAAGGGATATAAAGAAGCTGCCAAAGAGAGAAAGAATGCAGACAAACTTTCTTATGAGGCAGGGACATCCATTTTAACTTTTGGTGCGGACATTTCAAAACAGAAAATTAAAGACATTGTTGCTGATCAGTACGGAGAATGTGAGTATATATATAAATGTACGGATGGAACATATATTGTTAAAGTAAAAAACTCTTTGGGTCTTACAGTGGACAAGGCAGTTGATGCTTATGGAGCCTATGATGAAACAATGCAGGTTGCAAGAAATGATAAGGTTGAGCAGATTTCGGAAGCATATGAATTGGTGAATGATACATATGCGGCAAACCAGTATTATTTAAGAACGATGAAGGTGGTAGATGCATGGCAGTATATCCGAGGCGTCAACCATTCAAAGGTCAAAGTGGCAGTAATAGATGGTGGCGCAGATTTAAATAGTGCAGACCTTCAGGCAAGTTCAAGTTTGTCGGCAGAAATTTTGAGTGATGGTAGTTATATTCCGTTAAGACAAAGTACATCTATGTACAATAATAATCATGGCACTGCTGTAGCAGGTGTTCTTGCGGGAACCGCAAATAATGGAACGCAGATTGCAGGAGTCGCAAGCTGTATTAATAATGATGTTGCTGAATTAATTAACGTTAAAATTGAGATGTATGTGGATAAGATTGCAGTGGGGCTTGATTATGCCAGACAGGTAGGAGCAAAGGTTGCCAATCTCAGCCTCGCCCATGAGGGGGCAAACGATGTAGAAGAGGCTGCAATTAATAACTTTGTTGCAGCAGGTGGAACAGTTGTAGCCGGTGCAGGAAACAATGGATCTGACGTTGCAACGTATCCATCGGATTACGCAAACACGATTTCCGTAATATCTGTTGATGAGAGTTATAATATTGCAGCAACCAGTAACCGGGGATGGAATAAGGATATCTGTGCACCGGGGGTAGCAATATATGCACCGAATATAACAGGCTCAGGTTCAGATACCATTGTTGCAGGAGGAACCTCCTTTGCGTCTCCTATGGTGTCGGCTATTGTAACGATGATGTACAGCGTGAACGCAGGGTTAAATAGTAATACCGTAAAAAATATTCTTATTAATACTGCCAAAGACTTAGGAGACTCCGGCAGAGATTATACATATGCCTATGGATTTGCAAATGCTTATGCAGCAGTAGTATCCGCAGCAGGTGGTACTGTAGAAGAAACAACAACCACGGTATCATCTGACACTCCTTCAGGATATACCACTGCAGGAGCAAATTGGACAAATTTGAATTGTTGGTCTGTATACTTTGCATCAGATTGGGGTGGTAATCCGACAGGAAGCTATAAAGATGGTGGTTCCTACAACGACTTTGGAGTTTATGTTAACAAATATAGTGGAGCTGAGTGGGGAGTTCAGATGAAGACTCAGATACTTAGCACAACAATAGGAAAAACATACACATGTAAAGTATCTGCAACATTTAATTCGGATATGACAGATACAATTACATTTAAGGATGAGGGGACGCAGACAACAAAAAAATATACACTTGTGAATGGAACTAATAATTTTGAGATTGATTTCACACCGACAGCAGATAATACGCAAATATTTATAGATTTAGGAAAAGTACCTGCGGGTGGAAATTTTGTAATCACAAGCTTTTCCCTTGAAGAAAAGGAAGAGACGACAACAAAAGTATTTGATGCTTTTGGTATTATAGAGGCTGAACAGTTTACTTCCAACCAGGGAGGGGTAGTGGATACAAATAGCAGTGCCAGCGGTGGACATAATATTGGAGGTGTTTCAAATGGAGTATATATGACGTATGAAAATGTTAACTTTAATGAAAATGCAAGTGCAATAGAATTTTGTTATTCCAGTCCAACAGGAACAGCTCTTGGAAATGCCGAGATATATGTGGATGATTTTGATAATAAAGTTGGAACAATTGTTCTTACCAATAATGCTTCGTCGTGGCAGGAATACGGAAATGTTACTGCAAATCTTGACAGCGAAATATCTGCGGGAAGCCATATAGTATATGTAAAATACGTTACTACAGGTGATTGCTATTATGTGGCAAATGTTGATTATTTTAAGTTTATAAAAGAATCGGATATTGTAACAGAGGAACCAACAACAGAAGAGCCAACAACAGAAAAAATGACGGCGCAGGAAGAAACAACAAAGACTATAAATACAATAAACGGTGGAATAGAAATAAACGGATATCAGATAAGTGCCACAACAAAGGGTATGCGCGTGGTTTATTCTGTGGATAGTGAAATTAATGGAAAAGAAGTTGTAAGTTCAGGACTGATATATTCTCTGGCAGATTATGTGGATGCATCGGAACTGTATGTAGGAAGTTCAAGTTATTATGTACGCAGTTATGAAAGTACATCTGCGGGCAAGTCAGATAGAGTGTTTTCGGATTCGGATATTGCTACAAGTTATGCAATGACAATGAAATTTGCTGCAGGTACAGCTCCAGAGTATAGTGATATATGGAGAATCCGTGCATATGCAAAACTATCCGATGGAACTTATGTATATACAGATTCATATACATATACGATTTATGATGTGGCTGATATATTATATCAGGGATGTAAGATGAATTCAAAAGAGCATCATGAATACTTATATAATGATATTTTATCAGTAGTGAACAAGGAGTATAAGACAAAAGATTACGACTGGAGCAGTACAGTTGTGAAAGGATAAGTGTTGATTTTTATATGGCATCTCTCTAAGATTTAGAGGGATGCTAATCTTTCATATTTTTTTATGGAAAAAAATTGGAATAGGGGTTGATTTTTGAAACAGTGTATGCTAAACTGTTCCTTGCTGTGACATTGATAGCGTAGAAGCGAGAGGTTGCTGCACCAGATGCAGGTTTTCCGTGGAGCGAATGTCAAGTTAGAAAACTGGCGACAAGTCACTGTACAAAAATCAGTCCACCGAGGTAGTGGAAACACCGTGTTTATGGTCCTTTGATTTGGGACACACACGGAAAGGTTGTACGGTCACCGCTTGTCGTGCTAAATAGTACGAAAAGGAGGCGGCTTTTTTTATGGCACAAGTAATGAGAATTACACTTAAGGCTTACGATCACAAATTAGTAGATCAGTCAGCAAAGAAAATTGTTGAAACTGCAAAGAAAACAGGAACTGAAGTGAGTGGTCCTGTACCTCTTCCAACAAAGAAGGAAGTAGTTACAATTCTTAGAGCTGTACACAAGTACAAAGACTCTAGAGAGCAGTTTGAACAGAGAACTCACAAGAGACTTATCGATATCGTAGCTCCAAACCAGAAGGCAGTTGAAGCTTTATCAAGATTAGAAATGCCAGCAGGTGTGTACATCGATATTAAGATGAAGAACGACAAATAATTTTAGAGAGTTATCCTTGAAGGTTTATATAGTAACTAATAGTTACGGAAACTGTTCTAGGATGATCGCGGTAAGCGATCCGCTGTAGATTAACAGGAGGTAATTAAAATGAAGAAAGCTATTTTAGCTACAAAAGTTGGTATGACTCAGATATTCAACGAGAATGGTGAATTAGTACCTGTGACTGTTCTTCAGGCAGGACCATGTGTTGTTACTCAGGTAAAAACAGTGGAAAATGACGGATACAGTGCAGTACAGGTTGGATTCCAGGATATCAGAGAAAAGCTTGTTAACAAACCTGTTAAAGGTATGTTTGACAAGGCAGGAGTTTCTTACAAGAGATATGTAAGAGAATTCAAACTTGAAGGAGAATACGCAGTTAAAGATGAAATCAAGGCTGACGTATTTGAAGCAGGAGATAAGGTTGACGCTACTGCAATTGCAAAGGGAAAAGGTTTCCAGGGCGCAATCAAGAGACACGGACAGTCAAGAGGACCTATGGCTCATGGTTCTAAATACCACAGACATGCAGGTTCAAACGGTTCATGTTCAACTCCTAGTAAGGTGTTTAAGGGCAAGAAGATGCCTGGTCACATGGGTGGCAAGAAAGTTACAACACAGAACCTTGAAATTGTTCGTGTTGACGCAGAAAAGAATTTACTCTTAGTTAAAGGTGCTATACCGGGACCTAAGAAAGCTTTAGTAACAATTAAAGAATCAGTTAAAGCCGGTAAGTAGTATTTGAAAGGAGGAACACACAGATGGCAACAGTATCTGTTTTAAATATGGAAGGAAGCGAAGTTGGAACAATAGAACTTAGCGATGCAGTATTTGGTGTTGAAGTTAATGAAAACTTAGTACATCAGGCAGTATTGAACCAGCTCGCAAATAACCGTCAGGGTACACAGAAAGCTAAAACCCGTTCAGAGG
>NZ_CAKVZL010000089.1:0-8647 GCF_934835595.1 Eubacterium sp. AF15-50 | reverse complement strand
ACCGCCGTGTACCGAACGGTACGCACGGTGGTGTGAGAGGTCGGGAAATTTAGTTAAATTTCCCTCCTACTCGATTTTTTACTTAACCCAAAATATGTTATGATTAAAATAATATTTATATTTCATCAATTATCCGTTATAGGAAAAAGCAGGAGGATTTAAGCTTTGAAAAATAAAATAAATAAAATACTTTGGTCTTTAGATTTTATTATATATATGTTATTTACATATATATATCGCTCAGACGGATTGGAATATCAACTGGCAAAGGAAGGAAGTAAATTACATAAGGTATACATACATGGTGAACCGGAATATAGTTATTTATATTACAATTCTGCAAGTCCCATGCTTTCAAAAATCGGTCTTATGGGTATGTTAGTAACAAGCCTGATATTTATTGGATATGGAACATACTTATCCACTATATACATAAAAAAGAAAGTAGTCCATTCGTATAATAAATTAACAAATATTGTTATAGTAATAGTTGTTTCATTCTTATACGCATTGTTATTACATATATTACAAAGAGTTATTTACATTAATTTCTGTATGCTGGTTGGAGAATAACCTTTGTTATATTTTAAAAGTAATATTTTAAAGTCCTTTTTCATTGAATATAACGTGAAAAAGTATTATTATATTTATTATTGGTTTTTATTATTTTAGGACCATTTTAGATATTTAAATCATTATTTTAAACATGGCAAAGAGAGGTAAAAAAATGTCTATTCTAACATTTAAGGGTGGAGTTCATGCATATGATGGAAAAGAATTGTCTAAAGATGTTGCCGTAAGAAAAATTCTCCCTGAAGGGGAACTTGTTTTTCCGGTATCACAACACATTGGTGCACCGGCGAAACCTGTTGTAGAAGTGGGAGAGAGAGTTCTTAAGGGACAGCTTATTGCCGGTGCAGATGGATTTGTATCAGCTAACATTCATTCATCTGTTTCAGGTACTGTTAAGAAAATCGAAAAACGATTAGTTCCTAACGGAAGCAAGGTTCTTTCTATCATTATCGAAAATGACAATTTATATGAAGAATATAATTATGGACCAAATAATGAACCCTGGTCAAAAGATACTATTAGAAAAGCTGTAAAAGACTGTGGCGTAGTCGGACTTGGAGGTGCGTGCTTTCCTACTCATGTAAAGCTTACTCCTAAGGATGACAAATCCATTGATTATGTAATTGTAAATGCAGCTGAGTGCGAGCCATACATAACTTCTGACTATAGAAGACTTGTAGAACAGCCGTCAGAGGTAATTGAGGGCTTGAAAATCGTACTTAAGCTTTTTGAAAATGCAAAAGGTGTTATTGCTGTGGAAAACAATAAACCTGATGTTATAGAAAATTTAAAGAAGCTTACTGAAAAAGAAGACAAAATCAGTGTAGCAGAATTAAAAACAAAATACCCTCAGGGTTCTGAGAGACATATTATATATGCTGTTACTAAAAGGAAAATTAATTCCTCAATGCTCCCTGCTGATGCAGGCTGTATAGTAGATAATGTTGATACAATATATAATATTTATCGTGCAGTTAAATTCAACAAACCTCTTACGGAACGTATTGTTACCGTTTCAGGAGACGGAATTAACAGCCCATGCAACCTGGAGGTACCATTTGGAACCAGTCACGCACAGTTAGTTAAGGAAGCCGGAGGAATGGATGAAAACGTTGAAAAAATCATTTCCGGCGGGCCTATGATGGGACAGGCGATGTTTTCTTTAGAAGTTCCTGTTATAAAAGGTTCTTCAGCTCTGTTAGCATTCAAACAGGATGAAATTTCAAGAGCAACAATGACTAACTGTTTAAACTGTGGTAAATGCGCCATGGTTTGTCCGGAAGGTCTTATTTGTGCCAAGCTTGCCCATGCGGCAGATGCAAACGATATGGAAGCATTTGTAAAAATGCATGGCATGGAATGTATAGAATGTGGAACATGTAACTACAACTGTCCTGCCAATAGAAATATTACGCAGTCAGTTAGAACAATGAAAAGAAAAGTGCAGGCAGCACGTAGGAAAGGGTAAGTGTGACAAATAATGTATAACGTATCATCAAGCCCTCACGTAAAGGCTAAAATGACAACCGGAAGTATAATGAGAGATGTTATTATTGCCATGATTCCTACATCAGCTTTTGGCATATATAATTATACCAATCTTTTTGGAATCAAATATGGCATTCATTCTGCATTGCTTATATTAATTACAGTTATTTCCTGTGTCGCGGCGGAATATATTTACACAACAATAACAGATCAGAAAATAACGATTTTTGATTTAAGTGCCGTAGTAACAGGTATGATACTGGCGCTTAATTTACCATGCACGTTTCCATATTGGAAAGCGGCATTAGGTGGAGCTTTTGCAATAATTATTGTAAAACAGCTTTTTGGTGGTTTAGGTCAAAACTTTATGAACCCGGCATTAGGTGCCAGATGTTTCCTTGTTTTATCCTTTGCCGGTGACATGACAGCATTTTATCCTAAGGATGTTAAGGGAATTGATGCTGCCACCAGTGCAACACCACTTACAGCATTAAAAAATGCAGGTGAAAGCTCTGCATCACTTATTGACATGTTTATCGGTAATCATGCAGGAACCATTGGTGAAACAAGTATTGTTGCACTTTTAATTGGTGCAGCTTACTTAGTTATCAGAAAAATAATTGACGTAAGAATACCTCTTACATATATTGCTGTATTTGCTGTATGTATTATGTTATTTAATCAGTCATCTGACCCTGTATTTTTAGCCCAGCAGCTTTGCGGTGGCGGTTTAATATTTGGTGCCTTCTTTATGGCAACTGATTATGTTACATCACCTATTACAAAGGGCGGCAGGTATATTTATGGCATATGTCTTGGACTTTTAACTGCTATATTCAGAACTTTTGGAGCAAATGCAGAAGGTGTATCTTTTGCCATTATATTCTGTAACCTTCTTGTTCCTCTTATTGAAAAATATACAATACCTAGAGCTTTTGGTATTGTAAAACAGAAGGGAGGCAGATAATATGAACAAAATATTTAAAGATACATTAATATTATTTGTTATAACTTTAATTTCCGGTTTGGGACTTGGCTTTGTTTACAATGTTACATCAGATGCAAGGGCAAAGCAGGAAGAAAAAACTATGGTTGAGGCCTATGAAGCTGTAATGCCGGGACTTTCTAAATATGATACTGTGGATTTTGATTCAAAATTAAATGACACTATTTCTAAGGAAATCAAAAACACTGAAAAGGAAAATGGGATTTCCACAATTAAGGCTTATAATGCCACCATTGATAATGTTGTTAAAGCAACAGATGATAGCGGTAATGATTTAGGATATATTGTTACGGTTACGGATAATGAAGCTTACGGCGGTTCCCTTCAAATTACGGTAGGCATAAAAACAGACGGAACCGTTACGGGAATTTCATTCCTTTCATTAAGTGAAACACCGGGACTTGGAATGAAAGCGAAAGAAGATTCATTTATGTCCCAGTTTAAAAACAAAAAAGTTGATTATTTCAAATATAATAAGGCAGGAGCTTCAGCTGATAATGAAATTAATGCCATAAGCAGTGCAACAATAACCACAAATGCGGTAACACATGGTGTAAATGCTGCAATTGCCTGTGTGAAAAATATTACAGGAGGTGCTAATTAATGAACAGATGTGTTGAGCGTTTATATAACGGTATTATTAAGGAAAATCCTACTTTTGTCCTTATTCTTGGAATGTGTCCGACACTGGCTGTTACATCTTCCATGATAAACGGAGCAGGAATGGGACTTAGTACAATGGCAGTTCTTGTTTTGTCAAACTTCGTAATTTCACTTCTTAGAAAAGTCATTCCTAACGGAGTGAGAGTACCGGCATTTATTGTTATTGTAGCTAGTTTTGTAACTATATTACAGTTTCTTCTTGAAGCATATCTTCCATCTCTTAACCAGTCTCTTGGGATTTACATACCACTGATTGTTGTTAACTGTATTATTTTAGGAAGAGCAGAAAGCTATGCTTCAAAGAATCCTCCTATACCGGCATTATTTGACGGCTTGGGAATGGGACTTGGATTTACAATAGCCTTGTCACTCCTTGGAGGTTTTAGAGAAATAATTGGTGCAGGAACTATTCTTGGAATTAATATTCCTAGATGGGACGGTATAGGTATTTTCGTTATGGCACCGGGAGCATTCTTTATTTTAGCTGCCCTTATTGCAATTCAGAACCAGATAAGAATCAGCCATGGAAAGAAGCCACGAAAACTCCAGTGTGAACAGGGGTGTGCAGGATGCACAGGCTGTGGCAGTGATTTTACCAATTGCACTAAAGATGAAAAGGAGGAGGCATAAATGGTTAATTGTATGTTAATTGCAGTGGGAGCTGCACTGGTAAATAACGTTGTATTAAGTCAGTTTTTAGGTTTGTGTCCATTCCTTGGGGTTTCTAAAAAAACTGATACTGCTGCGGGAATGGGAGCTGCAGTAATCTTTGTAATTATGATTGCATCAGCAGTTACCTATGGTGTTTATTACGCTATTCTTACACCCCTTAATCTTGAATACTTACAAACCATTGTATTTATTCTTGTAATTGCAGCTTTAGTTCAGTTAGTTGAAATGATATTAAAGAAATTTGTTAAACCATTATATCAGGCACTTGGAGTGTATTTACCTTTAATTACAACCAACTGTGCCGTACTTGGTGTAGCAATTTCAAATATAGATAACGGTTATAATTTTGGTGAAAGCATGGCATGTTCCTTTGGTACATCCTTTGGATTTTTAATCTCAATTGTAATTCTTGCAGGAATAAGAGAAAAATCAGAAAACAATAATATTCCAAAACCTTTTAGAGGTACACCTATTGTACTTATTTCAGCAGGACTTATGGCTATAGCATTTACCGGATTTACCGGTGTTGTATAAGGAGGCATATATGGAAATTTTAGCATTAAGTACAACAATGACAGGAATTTTATATGCCGTTGCCATTGTTGGTGGCGTAGGTTTGATTATTGGTATAGCACTGGGTATTGCCGGCAAATTCTTATCAGTAGAAGTAGATGAAAAAGAAGTTGCCATAAGAGAAGCATTACCCGGTAACAATTGCGGTGGTTGTGGATATGCCGGATGTGATGCCTTAGCATCAGCCATTGCCAAAGGAGAATGTGATCCGTCAGCCTGTCCTGTAGGTGGCGAAAGCACTGCAAAGATAATAGCAGACATAATGGGAGTTGAAGCTAACGTAGTTAAAAAAGTGGCTTATGTTGCCTGTTCCGGTGACTGTGAAAAAGCCAAAGATAAATATAACTATTATGGAAATATGTCATGTCAGGATGCTGCAAACATTCCCGGTGGAGGTGCAAAAGCCTGTAGTTATGGCTGTTTAGGACTTGGAAGCTGTGTAAAAGCCTGTGAATTTGATGCCATACACGTAGTAAACGGCAAGGCAATAGTTGATAGCGAAAAATGTAAGGCCTGTGGCAAATGTGTTGCAGCATGTCCTAAGAATTTAATTTCAATTATACCTGCTGATACTAAATACATGGTTAAATGTAGTTCCCACGATAAAGGAAGGGATGTAATGCAGGCTTGTAGTGCAGGTTGCATTGGCTGTGGACTATGCGCAAAGAACTGCCCTGTGCAGGCTATTGATTTTGGATATAATCTGGCAACAATTATGCAGGATAAATGTAAAAAATGTGGTGTATGTGCCGAAAAGTGTCCAAAGAAAGTTATTGAAAAACTATAATTAAAAATTGAATAAATTTTCTAAAAAATCTCACACTAGTAATGGTGTGAGGTTTTTTATGGAAAAATTTATTAATAAAAATATTGTTGAAAACATTAATACTTTTGATGAAATATTATATATTGATGAAAGCTTTGATATTTTAAAGCGTAATTTTATTGTTGGTGGAAAGAAAGCCGTAATGTATTATATAAACGGATTTTGCGACAATGATTTAATACAGAAAGTCCAGGAGTTTTTTACAGGTATTGAGCCTTCCGATTTAAATGTACCGGTGGAAGATTTCGCTGATAATAAAATTCCTTTTATACAAATAGACTTATATGACGATAAATATAATGTTCTTACATTGCTTCTTTCAGGAGTGGTATGCCTGTTAATTGACGGATATGATAAGGCAATGCTAATTGACGTAAGGAAATATCCTGCAAGAAATGTTCAGGAGCCTGAAAAATACAAGGTTCTTAGAGGTTCACGGGATGGCTTTGTGGAAACATTAGTATTAAACACAGCGCTTATAAGAAGGAGAATTAGAAATCCTGAATATATGTGTGAAATACTTAGAGCCGGAAAAAGTTCCAGAACGGATATAGCCCTTTGTTATATGAAAGACAGGGTTGATAAAAAACTTCTAAAAAGAATAAAATCACAAATTGAAAATATTAAAACAGACGCGTTGCCTATGAATCAGGAAAGCCTTTCGGAATGTATTCATAAAGGTCATTGGTTTAATCCGTTTCCTAAATTCAGATATACTGAAAGACCGGATACTGTGGCTGCTGAAATGTTAGAAGGACAAATATGTATTTTAGTGGATAATTCCCCTGCCGCAATGATTTTACCGACAACTATTTTTGATGTAATAGAAGAAGCAGATGATTATTATTTTCCGCCAATTACAGGGACTTATTTAAGACTTGCCCGTGCCTTCATTACAGTTATGTCATTAATTTTAACCCCTCTTTATTTGCTATATGCAAACAATCCGGGGCTGTTACCGGACTGGCTTGAATTTACCAAAATTACAGATGTACAATTTGTCCCCATTTTCTGGCAGCTTTTATTGTTAGAGCTTGCTATTGATGGTTTAAAATTAGCGGCAATAAATACTCCCAGCACATTAAATACCCCTTTAAGTTTAATTGCTGCCATAATAATCGGTGAGTTTGCAGTAAATACAGGATGGTTTAACCAGCAAACCATGCTGTACATGGCAGTGGTTGCCATTGCCAATTTCACCCATGAAAATTATGAGCTGGCATATTCCATTAAATTTTTAAGGATAATAATATTAATTCTTACCCAGTTATTTAATTTGTGGGGAATGATAATAGGATGTGTTTTCACATTACTAACTATTGCTTTGAACAGAACCATAGCCCAGACAAGCTATATATACCCTTTATTTCCCTTTGACTTTAAGAAATTTATGTTGCGTTTTTTCAGGGTGTCAATAAAAAAGAAAGAATGAGACCATCCCAGTCTCATTCTTTTTCTGATGAAGTAGTTGTTTCTATTATAACATCACCATCTTCTGTTTGTTCAAGTCCTTTTGACATATGTATTTTTCCGCCTTTAGTTACAAAAACTGCTTCAGTTTTTTGGGTTTTATTAATCAGATTCATTCCATCTTTAAGCCCCATAATAAAAGCTGTTGTACTTAATGCATCCCCGGCCTCAGATGAATTTGAAATTATAGTTACCGAAGCTAAATCATTATCCACAGGATACCCGGTAGAAGTATCTAGTATGTGATGATATATTTTGTCATCTTTTTTAAAATATCTCTCATAAATTCCTGACGTTACTACAGATTTATCTGATACATCAAGTTTAAGACAATATTCATCGTTATTTTTTATGTAATCTTCATTACCATTTACTGTTGGTGTTATGTCATTATTATAAAAAGGATTCTTAATCCCTATTACAAATGGTTCATCATCAGATTTTCCACCTATGGTAAGTATGTTACCACCTAAATCGATTATCCCTGATTTTACCCCTTCTGAAATCATATAGCTTTTAAGTTTGTCAGCAACAAATCCCTTAACAATACTTCCTAAATCAAGGCGGGTTTCACCATCTTTTAAAGTTACTTTTTCATCTTCACACTTTATGTTTTTATAGCCTACATGTTTAATGGCTTCTTTAATTTTTTTATCATCAGGAACTGTAGGATTATCCCCTGTTACATTCCACATATCTGAAAGTCCTCCAATTGTAACATCAAATGCTCCTTTTGATTTTTTACTGTACTTAATACTGTCCTTTATTACATCCGATACAACATGATTAACTTTGCAGCCCTTTGTTTTGCTTTGGTTAATTTTTGAAATATCACTGTCTTTTTTTGTTGTGCTAAACATTTTATCATAATGATTACACAACCCGAAACATTCATTTATAATATCCTGGGCTTCCGATTCCCCGGCGTATTCATAAATGGTAATTGTAATAGTAGTATCAAAACAAAAGTTAGTAAGAGAAAGGGGAAACTCTTCTTTTTTACTGCATCCTGATATTGATACTGATAACGAAGCAACAAGTGTAAATATTACAAACGATTTTAAATATTTCTTAAGTTTGTCCTTTTTCATAAATTTATCTCCGATTCATTATTCATTCATTAATTTAATATAGCATATTTATCTTAAAATTTCGATAATAAATAAGATAGATTTGTATAAAAAATTGATATATGCTATTATAATGTGGTCGTACAAATAACTGATTTTACGAAACAATTATATTTATTGTTAATGAGGATATTTAAAATGATTTCTTATATAAAAGGTATAGTAGAGAATATTGAAAATGACAAAGTAATTATAGATAATAACGGAATTGGTTACGGAATCTTTATGCCCGGGCATGTACTTGAC
>NZ_CAKVZL010000088.1:0-8663 GCF_934835595.1 Eubacterium sp. AF15-50 | reverse complement strand
AAAATGTAAATATTGAAATAGAGTGTTTTGTTCACGGTGCCCTATGTTATTGTTATTCAGGACAGTGTTTTTTAAGCAGCTACATAGGTGGCAGAAGTGGAAACCGTGGAAGATGTGCCCAGCCGTGCCGAATGGAATATGATGTAATACAGAACAAAAAAGTATTAAATCCGGGGGATTCAAAGTATGTTTTAAGTCCAAAAGATATATGTACTTTGAATATTTTACCTGATATTATTGAGTCAGGTGTTCATTCCCTTAAGATAGAAGGAAGAATGAAGAAAACTGAATATATTGCCGGAGTTGTAAGTATATATAGAAAATATATAGATTTATACCAAAAAAATAAATCCGGTTATAAAGTAGATTCCCGGGATATAGATATATTATATAATTTGTTTAACAGAAACGGTTTCAATGAAAGTTATTATAAGGTTCATAACGGAAAGGAAATGATTTCATTAAAAAAGCCTACTTTTAGAAGTGGAAATGAAGCCTTAACATCCAATATTAAAAATAAATATATTGGCAAAAAGCTAAAGGAAACCTTTGATGTAAAAATAATCTGTAAGAATAATAAGCCTTTTACCATATGTGCAAATGTATATGGAAAGGAGATAACAGCCTATGGCTTAATTCCTGACAAGGCACAGAAACGCCCGATAGACAAGGATACAATATTAAAGCAGGTTTTAAAAACAGGTGATACCGATTTTAGTTTTAATCCTGTGTTTTTAGATTTAGATGATGGTTTATTTTTAACTGTGGGTGAAATAAAAAATGTCAGACGACAGCTTTTAGAGTTAATATATCAGGAGACTTTATCTTCTTATAAAAGAAATATCTATGGCAATTCAGATAAAGATAATGAATGGGTATCTGTTAGAAAAGATAATTACCATGGTGATATGTGTATTAATGTATCGGTAAGCACTTATGAGCAATTACAGGTTGCTGTTTCAAAAGAATTTATAAATAAAATTTATATTGAACTTCAGTTTTTCGATGAAAAAGGAATAAAAAGAGCATTTGATTTTATAAATGAAAACCATAGGCAGGTATACATTGCCATGCCTTATGTAAGTCGTTTAAAGGATATGGATATATTTTTGCAGGAATATAAGGATACATTAGACAACGAAACATGTATAGACGGTTTCCTTATAAGAAATTTAGAACAATATTATTTCTTACATGAAAATTATCCGGAAGCTAAATACATTTTTGACTATAACGTTTATTCCTATAACGGTTATGCCAAAAATTTCTATGTAAATAATTACAATGTTGTAACTACAGTACCGGCTGAGCTTAATTTAAGACAGTTGAAAGCACGAAAATGCAATAATGAGGAATTTATTGTTTATGGATATATGCCTGTAATGATTTCAGCAGGATGCTGCATAAAAACAACAGATAAATGCGCACATAATAACACTGTATACACACTAAAAGATTCAAAAAAAAATGAATTTGTAACCAGATGTGTATGTAAATATTGTTATAATGTTATGTATAATTGTAAGCCTTTATCACTTTTTAAATATGAAAAAGACATAGAAGGTCTTAATTTAAAAAGTGTACGAATAAATCTCACCATTGAGAAACGGAAGGAAACAGATAATATATTGTCAATGGCAGAAGATGCCTTTATCAGAAAGATACCTGTTGTGGCAGATGACACTACCACAAGAGGACATTTTAACAGAGGAGTAATGTAGAAAAGAAAAATGGGTACTTTTATTGTTGTAGTAACTAAATATTTATTTATTTTGTTAATGCTATTTTACACATGGGAATGTTTCAGCGCCTTAAGATGCAAGAATCCCTACAAACTGGCAGGAATATTTCAACGTCAGAATGCAGTTATTTTTCTCACGTATCTGCTGGGAATATTTACAATTTATTCCCACTATGCCGGTTTAAAGGCTTCAGACCCTAGTGATAATACCGATATTGTTATTATTGTTTTAGGTGGGGCGCAGCTGTGTTATCTTATAGTAGTGTTGGGAATTTTCCCAATTATTTATCCAAACATAAATAAAGCAATTTTAAGTAACATGTGTATGCTTTTAACTGTTGGATTTATAATTTTAGCAAGACTTCGTTTTCAAAACAGTATAAAACAATTTATAATTGTTGCCATAGTATCATTAGCATCACTTATCGTGCCATATCTTATGAGCAAATATGAAATGTGGAAATCCCTTACGTGGATATATTGTTTTGTAGGCATTGCATTGTTGTTATCAGTTCTTGTATTTGGTAAAAAAGATAACGGTGCTAATCTTGCAATTAAATTTGGAAATAGTTTTTCTTTCCAACCGTCAGAATTTGTCAAAATAATATTTGTATTTTTTATAGCTGGAATGCTTGCCAAATCAACGAAATTCGGCCAGATAGTAATTTCAGCCATAATGGCAGGAATCCACGTAATTATATTAGTTGTATCAAAGGATTTAGGAAGTGCCTTAATATTCTTTATGATATATGTATTCATGGTATATGTGGGAACAAGAAATATCAGTTATATTTTTGTGGGCTTTACCGGTCTTTCCGTTGCATCAGTGGCGGCATATAAGATTTTTTACCATGTGCAGGAACGTGTTTTTGCATGGCAGAACCCGTGGTCTGATCCGGCTGACACCGGCTATCAGATAACCCAATCCTTATTTGCAATAGGTAACGGTGGCTTAACAGGAACAGGTTTATATCAGGGACGACCTACGGATGTTCCCGTTGTGGATCAGGATTTTGTTTTTTCAGCCATAGGTGAAGAGTTTGGAGCAATTTTTGCAGTACTTATTATTTTAGTATGTTTAAGTTGCTTTATTGCATTTTTAAATACGGGAATGCAGCAGGTAAGTCTGTTTAACAAATTAGTATGTGTTGGACTTGGAATACAGTACGCAGTTCAGATAATTGTAACCGTTGGAGGTGCCATAAAAATGATTCCTTCAACAGGAGTAACTCTACCACTTATAAGTTATGGTGGCAGTTCAATACTTAGTACATTAATTGTCTTTGCCATAATTCAGGGACTTGCCATAGTAGGTACAACTACGGCAAAGAAACCGGTTAGAAGAAAAGTGCCAATGGAGGGAACAGGAAATGTTGCAACAAGAAACACGGCAAAAATCAGGAAATCGCCGCACAACACGCAGGAAATCAGAATCAACAGGCATTGAGCAAAAAAAAATGAATAAACAGGCTAAAATTACAACCTTTGTAATCTCCTTTATATTTTTATTTATGATAGGTTATTACCTTTACTTTGTTGTAGTAGACAGCCACGATATATTAAATAATCCATATAATCACAGAATTGACAGTCAGTCATCAACGGTTATAAGGGGAACTATTTACAGCAAAAACGGCAAGAAGCTTGCCTATACTGACACTAAAAATACTGAAAGTGATTTAACCGATGACACAAGAGAATACCCTTATGGAAATGTTTTCTCCCATGCCATAGGTATAACCACCCATGGTAAATATGGTCTTGAAAAAATGTGCAACTATGATTTGCTTTCATCCCAGACCAATGTAATTTCAAAAATTGTAGATGATTTTACCGATAACACTGAGAAAGGTTGTGACGTGCATACAACCTTAAGTGTTAATATTCAAAAGACTGCTTATAACAGTTTAAAGGGATATAAAGGTGCGGCTTTTGTAATGAATCCTACAACAGGAGAGATTTACTCAATGGTATCTCTTCCTTCATATGATCCTTCAACAATAAACGATATATGGGATCAGATTGCCAATGACCCAAATGATTCAAGACTTGTAAACCGTGCCACCCAGGGAAAGTATATTCCGGGCTCAATATTTAAGATTTTAACAACTCTTGAATATATGAGAGAAAATAAAAATTATAATGATTTTAGTTATAATTGTTATGGTCAGGCAAATTTTGGTGGATTTTCCATTAAATGTTTTAACGGTAATTCCCATGGAAGTGAAACATTAAAAGATGCCTTTGCTTATTCCTGCAACAGTGCCTTTTCAACTATTGGTAACAGTTTAAAGGTAAGTAAATTTAAGAAAACAGCAGAAGATTTAATGTTTAATCAGAAGCTTCCTTTGAACATGGATTACAACCAAAGTGTTTTTCCACTGGATAAGGATTCCACTGAATTTGATATTACCCAAACCAGTATTGGTCAGGGAAAAACTACCATATCACCGGCACATATGGCTATGATTGCATCAGCCATTGCCAATGACGGAGTTTTAATGAAACCTTACATTGTTGACCATATTGAAAGCAGTAGTGGAAATGTTGTAAGTTACACAAAACAGGAAAAATACAAAACACTAATGACTAAAGCCGAGGCAAAACAGCTTCAGGAATATATGGCTGCTGTTTGTGAATACGGAACAGGGCGTATTATGGCAAATTCAGATTACAGTGCCTACGGAAAAACCGGAACTGCAGAAGTTGACAAAAAAGATAATGTCAACTCATGGTTTGTTGGGTATGCCAAAAAAGGAAAGAGAAAAATTGCCATTGCAGTTGTTATTGAAAATATGCCGGAGGGCAGCAATTCCGCCGTTAATTGTGTAAAGGAAATTTTTGACTCTTATTTTGATAAAAAATAATTCATGGTTGTCTTGAAATGCATTGGTTCATACTGTATACTTACACTAAGCGCACACTAACAGACAGGAGGAATCGCAATGGAAAAAGCGGTTAGTTGTGGCGGTGTGGTTATATATCGTAAGAAGATTTTACTGTTATATAAAAACTATCGAAACAGATACGAAGGATGGGTTTTACCAAAAGGTACCGTTGAAAAAGGTGAAAATCACCGGGAAACTGCCATTAGGGAAGTACGGGAAGAAACAGGTGTGACCGGAAAGATTATAGACTATATCGATAAAAGCGAATATTCTTTCAATACACCTTCAGGTATAGTCAATAAAGAAGTATACTGGTATTTAATGACAGCAGACAGTTATTATAGCAAACCACAACGTGAAGAGTTTTTCTATGATTCGGGATATTATAAATATATTGAAGCATATCACTTGCTAAAATTTCCGAATGAGAAAAATATATTAGAAAAAGCATATTTAATGAGTAAGTCATTAATTAAATAGTGTTTATGACTTAAAAAGGACAGGCTTATTCCTGTCTTTTTTGAAGCATGAATGTATTGTGTATTATGAATAAAATAAATTATCAGAAGGAATTAGAAAAAGAACTAAATATAATTACAAAGGCTGGAAAAGTACCACGTCTTTTACTTCATGTATGCTGTGCTCCATGTAGCAGCTATGTATTAGAATATTTAACTCAATATTTTGATATTACTGCATTATTCTATAACCCTAACATTGACGGTGTGTCAGAATATAACCATAGAGCCCGGGAACTAAGAAGGTTTATTAGTGAAAAAAAATTTATAAACAAAGTGGATGTAAAAGTTTGTGACTACTGCCCGGAAGAATTTTTTAATAATGTAACGGGATTAGAGGATTGTTTAGAAGGTGGAGCCCGTTGTTTTAAGTGTTATAGACTTAGATTAGAAAAAACAGCTACTATAGCTTCTAATAAAAACTATGATTACTTTACAACTACATTATCCATCAGCCCCTTAAAAAATTCAGCTAAATTAAACGAAATCGGAAAAGAATTATCAGATAAATACAATATACCTTATTTGTTTTCTGATTTTAAAAAGAAAGAAGGATATAAACGTTCTATAGAACTGTCAAAGGAATATAACTTATATAGACAGAATTATTGCGGATGCGTATTTTCCAAACGTGAATCCCTAAGAAAGGAAGAATAATATGATTTGTCCAAATTGCGGAAGTGAATGTGATGAGAATCAGATGTTTTGTACAAAATGTGGTACAAAAATCAATTCTTTTGAAAATGATATAGTTACAACTCCCCCTGATAATACCTTTGAAAATATTTTAGGTGGAATTTCTTCAAAAGAGCCGGAAAGCACTAACTTAAATAAAAAAGACTATGCAAGAGAGCATGAAAGCACAAAATCAGAGTCTAAGTCTGCTCCGGCACAGGAGAAAATAAAGCAGCATAAAGAAAGCCGCGAGGTAAAAAAAGTCAATTCCAAGGCTGTTTACCAAAGTACAGGCAATGTTAGTAACAACATGAAAACAAAAAAATCAAAGAAAAGTTCCAAGGAAAAAATAGCAATAATTGCAGTTGTTGCCATTGTATTAGTTACGGCGTCAGTATTTGTTACTCTTGCCATTAAAGAATCTACTATGACTAAGAAATACAACAGATACTATTCCATTGGTAATAAATACTATACGGAAAAGAATTACAAGGATGCCAAAACTCAGTTTATAAATGCATCAAACAATGCCTTTACCAAGGAGCAGAAAATTAAAGCATATGAAATGGTATATACAATAGACGAGATAATTGGCGGCTATGATCAGGAAGAAATTAAATATTTAGAGCTTTTAATTGACACAGATGATACAAACATTAATTATTACGAGGATTTAATTGTTCTTTATCAAAATAACGACATGGAGAACAAAATTCAGTCCCTTATTAATTCTGCACCATCTAACCTTCAGGAAAAGTTAAAAAACTTTGATGGTACAATACCTGTTGCCGGCGTTGATGAAGGAACTTATGATAAGCCTCTTGAAATAAGCTTAGAAGCAGAAGAAGGCGTTAAAATATACTATACCATTGACGGAAGTAACCCTAAGGAAAGTTCAACTAAGAAGGAATATATTACACCGGTAAAATTAGAAGAGGAAGGCACATTTACCTTACGTGCATATTCCATTGACAAAAACGGTAAATCCAGCAAGGAAATGACTGCTAAATATATTTTGGATTTCAAAAAGGTAGATGCACCACAGGTTGAGCCACAAAGTGGAAATTATACATCTGAGCAAAAAATATCTGTTACCGTACCGGAGGGATGCAAGGTATATTACACAACAGACGGTACAATGCCTACTAAAGACTCTAAGGTTTACAAAAAAGAAATAAAAATTCCTAAGGGAAATAACGTTTATTATTTTGTAGCAATAGATGATGAGGGAGTAGTCAGTAACGTAGTTACAAGAGCATACAATTATCAGCCTACTAAGATTTCTTATGATGAGGCAGTTAATTCTCTTGCTAACAGTTTAGTATCTTCCGGCAAACTGGAAAATTCTGATGGAACCTTTAAAAACGGTGATGTGGCATATTTTAACTATGAAAAAACAATAGAAATTAATAAGCAGGATTATTACATTATTACATGTGATATTGAAACATCTAAAGGTGGACGAAAGTCCTCAGAAACATATGCTGTTTCCTGTGAAAACGGGACAAGCAGTAAGGCAGTAGGTAGTGGTGATTCCTATTCACTGTCATCTGATAACGGCGAAAATACAACAACAGAAGAATAAAAGCAAAACCGGGAAATGTAATACTAAATTACATCTTCCGGTTTTATTTTTTTGCCATTAATTTCCGTTAAATAAAAAAATCACCGGATTATCCGATGATTATAATAATTATTATTAAATAAAAAGTGCGGATGGCGGGACTTGAACCCGCACGCTTTATGGGCGGCAGATTTTGAGTCTGCTGCGTCTGCCATTCCGCCACATCCGCATAGCAATAAAAAGTTTATCATTATAACCTGTTATTGTCAATAGAAATATTCAAAAACTTTTCTTGACAGATACCCTATAGGGGTATATAATCTAATTCATAGAAAATCAATGGGAGAATAATTATGGATAAAGAATGCTGTTGTGCAAAAACTAAAATAAGAGAAGATAAAGAATATAAGGATTTAATAAACCGTTTAAACCGAATTGAAGGTCAGGTGAGGGGCGTTAAGAAAATGATTGAAAATGATGCCTATTGTACTGATGTGTTAATTCAGGTTAGTGCCATTACAGCAGCCTTAAACAGTTTTAATAAAATTCTATTATCAAACCATATTTCCACCTGTGTGGCAGATAATATTAAGGCAGGAAATATGGAAGTGGTTGATGAATTAGTTACCACAATTCAAAAACTAATGAAATAAATGCGTATGGAGGTAGACAATGAACAAGTATAACATAACCGGCATGAGTTGTGCCGCATGCCAAAATCGTGTTGAAAAAGCAGTATCAAAGGTAGCAGGTGTTGATAGTGTCTCTGTCAGTCTTTTAACTAATTCCATGCAGGTTGAAGGAAATGCCAATGAAAAGGATATTTTTGATGCAGTAAAAAAAGCAGGTTACGGAATATCATCTGCCGGTGGAAAACGTTCAAAATCTGACTCAACATCTATTGAAGATACCCAGACACCATTAATCCAAAAAAGGCTGATTGCCTCTTTGGTATTACTTATTCCCCTTATGTATATATCAATGGGGCATATGATGTTTGGCTGGCCACTCCCGGCAGTTATTTCAGATAATCACGTGGCAATGGGACTTATACAGTTGCTTATTACTTTATTTATTCTGGTAATTAACCAGAAATTCTTTATTAACGGAATAAAAGGTGTAATAAATAAATCCCCTAACATGGATACTTTAGTTGCCCTTGGTGCCGGTGCATCCTTTATTTACAGTACATGCATACTATTTTTAATGACTGATGCAGTAATGAAAAATAACAATGATTTGGTTATGACTTATATGCATGATTTCTACTTTGAATC
>NZ_CAKVZL010000087.1:3133-8732 GCF_934835595.1 Eubacterium sp. AF15-50 | reverse complement strand
AATTCATCTTCCCTGAAGTCCATCTGATATAATGAACTTCAGATATAAAGAAAGACCGCTCACTTTCAATTTTTCTTGAAAATGAACGGTCTTTCACGCTTCTGTTATTTAGTTGAATGATATGATATTGTTCAGAGCCAAGCAAATTTCCTGCAAAAGTGCGAGTCAAGCTTGCATGAACAAACACTTTTGTCTGGAAATCTATTTGGCGGATACGCCTCACCGAGGAAACACATCGTGTTTTCGAGGTTGCTCTGAACGATTTGTTCCTACCTAGATGTGTTTCCGAAGCCGCAGTCCAATACGACTGAGACATTCACACCGTCTGAAATTGCCTTTTTGTATGTTTTTCGATCACTCTGGTCAAACCTGAAAAACCTCTCAAAGTGCCGGAAGTCGAAAAGTTTTACAAACTTCCCGACTCGCAGGCAGTCGTCAAATTTCGCATAAACACTGGCTTTACAGCCAGTTGTTTCTCCGGAACTCTCCTCGTTGCCTTCGCGCAAATCAAGGATTTTTACAAATCTGTCCGATGTAGTGCAACTACCGTCTCCACATGCACCGTCCCCGGAAACATATCCACGGCACTTGCCTTTTCCACCTTGTATCCCTGCTGCTGCAACACTTCCAAATCCCTTGCCAGACTTGTTGGCTTACAGCTTATATACACCATTTTGTCCACGCCAAAATCAATAATCTTCTGCAATGCCTTAGGATTAATTCCGTCTCTTGGTGGGTCTAAAATAATCATGTCTGGCTTGTCCTTAATATCGTCAATTACCTTAAGCACATCCCCTGCTATAAATTCGCAGTTATCAAGACCGTTAAGTTCGGCATTCTCTTTAGCTGCATGAACAGCCTCTTCCACGATTTCCACACCTACCACTTTCTTTGCCACCGGTGCTATTATCTGGGCAATGGTTCCCGTTCCGCTATATAGGTCAAACACCGTCATATCCTTTGTGTCACCAATATAATCCCTTGCCTTAGAATACAAAACCTCAGCACCTAATGAATTTGTCTGAAAAAATGAGAAAACTGATATTTTGAATTTAAGTCCCAGCAACTCCTCATAAATATATTCCTGTCCGTACAAAATTCTTGTTTCGTCACTTTGCACTATATCTGCCAAACCATCATTAATTATGTGAAGAACGCCACATAACTCTGCCTCTAAATTGAGAGCCCTGAGTTTTTCCACCATTACATCAAGCTGTGCCTGTTTTTCCCACTGTTCATCCGACGTGGTAACAATTGCCACTATCATCTGTTTAGTTCTGGTGGTTCTTCTTACAAGAAGGTGGCGCAAATAGCCTTCATGCTTTAACTTTTTATAAAAAGGCAGTTCTCTTTCACTGCAATGTTTGAGAACACAATCCATTACCTTTCTGTAATCCTCATCTACAATCCGGCATTTATTAACTGTGACAATATCGTGAAAACTGTTTCTTTTATGCATCCCAAGAGCCAGAGGACCGTCCTTGTATTCGTCCCCAAAAGAAAATTCCATTTTATTTCTGTATTCCCACTGAACCGGGCTTTCAATTATGCCCTCAAAGTCATATTCACTCTTTATGGCATTATCAAGAATATCCTTCACCATATTTTTCTTTAATGATAATTGATTTTTATAGCTTAAAGTCTGATATGAACAACCTCCGCAAAATTCAAAATGCGGGCATTTTGGTGTGACATCTTCAAGGTGGGATTTTTCCACCACTTCCTTTAGCCTTCCAACGGATTTTCCTGCTCTTTTTTTTGAAACCACAAACCGCACTGTCTGTCCCGGTATGGTTCCTTTAACTGTTGCCACTCCATCTTCCCTGCAATCCACTTCACCTTTGTTAGGGAATCCTAATTTTGTTACAACACCTGTATATTCAACACCTTTTTTCATTTTATCTCCAATCCAATGTATTATTTTCATTATTAGCAAAAAAACAGCTATAAAGAGCTTCTGACCCTCTATAGCTGTCTTTTTTCTGCATCACACACTAGTCTTCAAAGTCATCTTCGTCTTCATCATCTTCATCGAAAAGATCATCAAAATCGTCTTCGAAATCATCATAATCATCTCTGTTTACAAATCTGTAAATAGCATATGCTGCTCCTGCTATGGCTGCAATTGTTGCAATAACGCCAACTACAATGGCGATAACCTTGCAGGTTTCTTTTTTTTCATCTTTGCCTAAAAGCTTGCCAATCTTTACGCCCTTCATGATTTCGTCCATATTGTCACCTCTTTAATCAAATTTTAAACAATGAATGTTTCACAATTCATTACATATCTGCTATGTTATGTCTTTTACATTAGTATATCATTTATGCTTAGGATTTACTACAAAAATTTTAAATTTGTACGTGTGTCCTTTTATGTAAAAAACATCAGATTTTTTTCAATTTGGCAAAAGATGCCATCATAACTTTCTGACCTACAGTATCAAAATTAACAGTTACCTGATAATCACGGCTTCCGTCTTCAATTCCCAAAACCGTTCCCTCGCCAAACTTAATATGTTTTACTCTGTCCCCCACAACATAATCTATATCAGCTTTTGTTACCTTAAATTCTTTTCCAAAAGAAGGTCTTGTTCCTGAACCATACGCAGGCTTCGTGGCCATTGCCTTATATGCATTTTTTCTTGCACTTGCTGCATAGCTTCTTGAGCCACCAACTCCTCCGAAATTAACTTCTTCACTTCTTCCACGTCTTATTACCCCGGCACTTCCTCCGCCAAACTGTGAAAATGAAGAGCTTTTTTCCGCTAATCTGTCTTCCACATTTTTACTGCTAACAATAAGTGGTGGAATTTCCTTAACAAATCTTGATACCACATTGTACTGGGTTTCACCTCTTACCATACGTTTTTTTGCATAACTGATAGTAAGCTTTTTCATTGCCCTTGTTATAGCCACATAGCAAAGACGACGCTCCTCTTCTAATTCCTCATTGTCATCAGACATTATGCTCATATATCCCGGGAACAGACCATCTTCCATTCCACACAAAAATACATTTGGAAATTCCAATCCCTTTGCACTGTGTACAGTCATTAAAACAACGTAGTCGCTGTCTTCATCAAAAGTATCCAAATCCGAAACCAAAGCAACCTCTTCTAAAAACCTGTCCAAGGTAGGATTCTCTTCCGTTGCCTCATATTCAGCTATTTTACTTATAAGTTCCTCGATATTTTCGATTCTTCCCTTTGCCTCGTCGCTTCCATCATTCAACAGTTCATTCTGATATCCGCTTTTAACAAAAATAGTTTCAGCTAAATCCTTAAGGGAACCTGTTTCATACGCCTCCTGAAAGATTTCCATATGATACAGGAAATATTTAACCTTATTAACGGCTCTTGATAACTTAGGAATATCCTCTACATTTACCAATGCATCGTACAAATCCATTCCCTTTTCCTGAGCATATTCCTTGGCATATCCTATGGTGGTCTCGCCTATTCCACGTTTTGGAACATTTACAATACGCTCCACTGCCAAATCATCTGTTGTATTGTTTATTATTTTCAAATACGCCAGCATGTCCTTTATTTCTTTTCTCTGATAGAAATTCTGACCACCTATGATTTTATAAGGTATACTCTTCATAAGAAGCTTTTCCTCTAAGGCACGGGACTGGGCATTGGTTCTGTACAAAATAGCAAAATCATTATATGAGGCATTATTATTTAAAACCTCTTCCTTAATGGTATTCGCCACCATTTTTGCCTCATCGTATCCATCCTCTGCCTTATATATATCTATCTTTGCTCCCTCTTCATTATCACTCCACAATACCTTATCTTTTCTGTTTGTATTATGCTGTATAACTGAATTGGCAGCCTCTAATATATTTTTCGTGGAACGGTAATTCTGCTCTAATTTTACTACCCTTGCATTAGGAAAATACTTCTCAAACTGAAGAATGTTGGATATATCCGCTCCTCTGAATTTATAAATTGACTGGTCATCATCACCTACAACACAAAGATTTTTGTTTTTTTCCGCTAACAGCTTCACAAAGGCAAACTGTGCCGCATTGGTATCCTGATACTCATCTACCATAATATACTGAAGCCTTTCCTGATAGTTTTCCAGAACTTCCGGAAGCTGTCTGAATAACTTCACTGTCATCATTATTAAATCATCAAAATCCAAAGCATTGTTTTTATATAAGGTATCCTGATACTCATTATATATTCTGGAAATATTAAGGAGTTTAAAATCCTTTTGTGCCATGGAAGCCACATCGCCTGTAGTCATAAGCTTATTTTTAAAATCAGATATTTTTCCTAAAACAGAGGATTCCCTATACATTTTGGAATCCAGATTTAATCCCTTAATAATTTCCCTGATAACTTTTTTACTGTCGTCTGTGTCATAAATTGAGAAATCATTTTTAAAGCCTATTCTATCTATATATCTTCTAAGTATTCTTACACATGCTGAATGAAATGTGCTTACCCACACCTGCTCCGCACCAAAGCCCACTATCTTATTTACACGGGTTCTCATTTCAGCTGCTGCTTTATTGGTAAATGTAATTGCCATAATATTGTATGGATTAACATGTTTCTCTTCAATAAGATACGCTATTCTATGGGTAAGAACTCTTGTCTTGCCGCTTCCTGCTCCCGCTAATATAAGCAACGGTCCTTCCGTATGATAACATGCTAACTGCTGCATATCATTAAGTGTTTCATAAATACTGCTCATCTTTAATACCGTTTTACCTTTCAAATAATTTTATCTTGTAGTTTTTAATACTACATATTATAATAAAGTCTATACAAATTATATTCTATTTAAATTTAGGAGGAATAATATGAACTCAGATGAAATCATTAAGCAGGTTTTAGATGAAGTGCGTAATTTTAATATAGATGACCTGCCTAACATTGACCTTTATATGGATCAGGTTACCACTTATTTAAATAATAAATTTATTGCAACTAAAAGACACGAAAACGATAAGCTGCTTACTAAAACCATGATAAATAACTATGCCAAAAGCCGCCTTCTGCCATCACCTGAAAAGAAAAAATATTCCAAGGATCATATTATTATCCTTACTATGATTTACTTTTTTAAAAATATTATATCAATTAATGATGTTACCAAAATTTTGTCACCGCTAATTGAGAAATACTTTCATAACGAAGATACGCCTATGGAAAATATAATTAATAATTTTCTTGATTATATAAACAATCAAAATCTTGCCAATCCGGCATCTATTGAATCCGGTTGCTCAGAAAACATTTTTGATGGCATTAATTCCAATGATGATAATGAGGAATATCTTCATACTTTAAGTATTATAACGTCATTAAGTTATGATATGTTTATCAGAAAAATAATGATTGAGAAACTTATTGATTCTCTCCCTGACAAAAATACCGAAGACAAGAAATAAATCACCGGAAGCGGCATATGCCGCATTCCGGATTTTTTTTTGTTACTTTATTTATCTTTTACACGTTCTAAAACCATATCATATCCATCATTTCCATAATTTAATGAACGGTTTACTCTGCTAATGGTAGCCGTTGAAGCTCCTGTGGAATGGGAAATTTCCAGATAGGTCTTTCCCTCTCTTAGC
>NZ_CAKVZL010000087.1:0-3123 GCF_934835595.1 Eubacterium sp. AF15-50 | reverse complement strand
CTCTTAGCATCTTTGCCACCTCATAGCGCTGGGAAATGGATAACAGTTCGTTTACCGTACACACATCCTCAAAAAATGTATAACATTCTTCCTTGTCCTTTAAACATAAAATAGCATCAAACAAATGATCAACTTCTGTTGTTCTTATTTTTTTACTCATAATTCAAACCTCCGGCTATTAATAATAACCCTGTAAATCTATTCTATTTTTACATTTTAGCACTCTAAAGTTTGAAAGTCCAGTAATTTATAACTATTTTTAATATTTCTTAATTTCTAAACTTCTTTCTTGAGATTATAAATACCAAAATCACACCAATTACCATTAATATAATTCCCATTATAACCTGCATTAAAAATTCGTGACCTACATAATAAGTAAAAAATCTTCTCATATATGCATCAGATATATTAAATTTATAAATAAATCCGTTAGAAATCAATGCTGCAAACAGGGTTAATAATGTAACCCCTGCTCCTAATACTCCGTAAGCAATATACCGCATTCCGCGATATGTTTTCGACCTTGATGCCACCAGATAGAACATACACAATATTGCAATAAGAACACAAACAGGTATTCCTATTAAAAACAGCTTTGTAAAAATGTTAATCATTTTTGCAATATATTCAGAACATGGAATAACCATTTTCTTTTGGTAGATTTTTTCCACCTTATTGATGTATTCATCTAAAGATTTCTGCTGCTCATCCGTTAATTTTCCTTTATATTGCTTCTTTATATTCCGGGTTATTTTTGTCTTTATATATGAAGTATTTATAACCGCTTTTTCCTCATTAATATCAGCGGATAAGGTTGCCATTAAATCTCTCATGGCATTTTTTCTTATAAACACACCATTTAAATCATTACTTTCAATTCCATAAGGAATGCCTATGTTATAAGCCTCTTCCTTTAATTCTGAACAGATTTTAGTAAACAGACCCACCTTGTCATATGCGTGAAATACGGCACGTTCACTAAACATACTGTACTTTCCCATTCCAATTAAAGATATTCCCATTATGCACAGCATGAGAATAAATGTCAGTATATAACTTATGATTCTTCTTCGTATTATTCTTCCTTTCACTGCCATGCACCTCCTAGTATTGAATATCCGGACCGGTTACCTTGTCCAGATATACAAACATTCTCTTTTCCTTCGTACCCTTTAACTTACCAAATGGATAGCATGCATATAAAACAAGGCTTTCTTTATCTGCACTAAGGTCATATGCCTCATCATATTTATCTTTCTCTACAATTTTAATATCCTTAACTTTATATTCATAAACTCCATATTCCGTTGTAAATTCAAAAGTCTGCCCCTTCTTAACCTTTTCAAGTTTCTTAAAATATGTAGTATCATGGGCACCAATTAATATTGTTCCCCCTTCTCCCGGAAGAAAACTTCCATTATACTGACCTGCACCTTTTTTAAGAATATTTCCTCTGTCACCAAAATAAACCGGAGCTTTTAACTGTAACTTATCACAGGTTATTTCACCATACTGGTCTCCGTATTTTGGAGTTGGTATATCTGAAAGTTTAATTGTCTTTTTCTGCTTATCCTTCTTAACTGTAGTTTTAACAAACTGCCTGTTACTTTCAACATAGACAGGCTGAGTATTAATAAAATTGTTCTTAACACTTGATGCTATATCGTCAAAAAATGTCATTCCCACCATTACGGCTCCAATTACAATTAATCCCATAATGATAGGTACAAAACAGTAACGGAGAATCTGCTTTACAGCCTTGTATGAAAATGTCTGCATTCTGGCTCTTCTTGTACGTCTGTTAGCCACTTCCAATTCACTTTCATCCTCATCATCTTCATATGTATCGCTATTTCGTCTTATTTTTCTTCCCCATCTTCCAAGGTTTAATAAAAGACCTATGATACATAAACCAATAATAGCTGTAAATATTAATTCCGTAGGCATCACTGATTTTTCATTTCCTGTATTTTTTACAACATCCTGAAAATCCAGTACAATATATCCTGATGAATCCGTAAAATAAAATACATTTTCCCTGCTGTCATAGGACAATAATAAACCTATTGCTGAACCAGCCTTTTCAAAACGGATATAGCTATCCGCCATTTCTTTAGGTGTATCTCCATTTTTTCCGGACAAAGCTTCGCCTAAATACTTAACAAAATCCTCTGCCTCTCCTTTTCCCAGTGAAATATCATCCTGGCAAAAATAATTTTTCAGCTGATTTATATATCTTTGCTGTACTTTGGCAGGAAATTTATCTTCTGATATTTTCTCTAAGACATAGCTTTCGTTTTTGTCTAATTGTCCTGCATTTACACTGTTGTTCATCAAACCTGTCATAAATAAACTGCAAATCATTATCATAACAGTAGTTACTATTTTTTTCACCTTGTTTCCTCCATAAATTAACCTATTCCCTATTGATACTGCTTTCGCAATGTTTTCAATTCTTCCACACTGAATTTATAAGTTGTATTACAGAAATCACATTTAACGTCTATTTCCTTGCCGTCATTTATGATTTCATCTAAATCTTTTTTACTTATGCCTGCTAATGCCTTTACAATTTTCTCCTTACTGCAGGTACACTTAAATCCGGTTTCGATTTTGTCTGTAAACTCAACACCCATATCTCCCATAACTTCTGTAAGAATATCCTCAGGTGTCATGCCCTTTTCCAGCATTTCCGTTACACTGGAAATACTGTTAATTCTTTTTTCCAGCTTGTCTATTACCTCTTCTTCCGCAAAAGGCATAAGTTGTACAATAAATCCACCTGCCTGCTTTACGGTATTGTCCTTTGACATAAGAACTCCCAGTCCCACTGCTGACGGAACCTGCTCCGATGCCGCAAAATAATAAGTTAAATCCTCTGCCACTTCACTGGTGCCAAGAGGGACCTGGCTGGAATAAGGCTCCTTAAGTCCCATATCCTTAATTACCGTAAGGGTTCCATAACCTATGGCAGCGCCTACATCTAATTTTCCTGCATAATTTGCCGGAATAATAACATTGGGATTTCCCACATATCCTTTTACATTTCCGTGAGAATCTGCTGTAACCGTAACACCGTTTATAGGGCCGTCACCTTTCATCATAATGGTGAGCATGTCC
>NZ_CAKVZL010000086.1:0-8775 GCF_934835595.1 Eubacterium sp. AF15-50 | reverse complement strand
TAACAACTTTCTGTCCTTCCATCATTTCCTCTATATAGCCGTTTACTGCACCAATATCCTTTTGCTGGGAAAGGAAATAACGTCCTGAAAGACCGGTTAATTTCTTTGATACAAAAGATATTAAAGCAATCATAATTAATGTAATAATTGTAAGAGGAATACTTAATGCAAACATACATGCAAGAACACTTACAATAGTAATGGCACTGTTTAACATTTGAGGGAAAGACTGACTTATAAACTGTCTTAATGTATCAATGTCATTAGTATACATGGACATAATATCTCCATGGGAGTGAGTGTCAAAATATTTAATTGGAAGTCCCTGCATGTGGTCAAACATGGCATCCCTTAAGTGTTTAAGGGTACCCTGGGTTACAAAAACCATAAGTTCCGCCTGTATAAGTGATGCAAGAATACCTATAACATAAAAGCCGGCAACTTTGGTCATAGCTCCCACTAAAGGTGCGAAATCCGTACTTCCGGTTTTAACCATAGGGAGAATGTAGTCATCAACTAAAGCCTTCATAAACCATGTTCCCTGAACATTGGCGAAAACACTTCCTATAATACAAAGTAAAACTATAACAAGGTGTACTCCATAATACTTTCCAACAAATTTAATTATCTGTCCCAATATTTTGAAAGGATGATCAATTTTTTGTCTTGGTCCCATATTTCTTCTTCCGGGTCCTTTTACAACTTTTGCCTGAGCCATTATGCTTCCACTCCTTTCTTGTCAAAATCACCATTGTCGTTAGACTGCTGCATATAAACTTCTCTGTAAATCTCATTATTTTCAAGAAGTTCATTATGGGTTCCGATACCATTTATCTTTCCGTCATCTAAAACAATAATTCTGTCTGCATCCATAATACTTGATATTCTCTGGGCAATAATAATTTTAGTTGTATCAGGTATTTCTTCTTTAAATGCCTTTCTTATCCTGCTGTCTGTTAAAGTATCAACTGCACTGGTGCTGTCATCTAAAATAAGAATTTTAGGCTTTTTAAGTAATGCGCGGGCAATACAAAGTCGTTGTTTCTGACCACCTGATACATTAGCTCCACCCTGTTCAATGTGGGTGTTATATTTGTCAGGCATTTTTTCAATAAATTCATCTGCACATGCTAATTTGCAGGCTCTTATACATTCCTCTTCAGTGGCATTAGGATCACCCCATCTTAAATTATCCAAAATACTTCCTGAAAAGAGAACGTTCTTTTGTAATACAACACTAACTTCCTGTCTCAAGGTATCAAGGTCATAGCTTTTTACATCTTTTCCACCTACTAAAAGATAACTTTCGGTGTTTTCATCTGCAGGTGGCTCTATATCATACAGTCTGCTAATAAGATTAACAAAGCTTGATTTGGCACTACCTGTTCCTCCCATAATTCCTATTGTTTCACCGGAATTAATATGAACATTAATATTTTCAAGAATAGGCTTTTCACTGGTTTGATTGTATCTGAAATTAACATTTTTAAATGTAATGCTTCCGTCAGGTACATCGTAATCAGGATTTGTCGGATTAACAATTTCTGCCTTTTCATTTAAAACTTCTGCAATACGTTTACCACTGGATAAACTCATGGTAATCATAACAAATACCATTGAAAGCATCATAAGACTCATAAGTATATTCATGCAGTATGCAAGAAGAGATGTTAAGTTTCCTGTGGTAAGATTTGGAGGAAGATTTCCACCTGCCACAATTGCCTGGGCACTAAGCCAGCTGATTATCAATATACATGAATAAACTGTAGTCATCATAATAGGGGCATTAAGGGAAACAATTCCCTCAGCCTTTATAAACATTTTATATACGTTATAGCTTGCCTTGCTGAATTTCTTTCTCTCGTAATCTTCCCTTACATATGCCTTTACGACACGCATGGCAGTTACGTTTTCCTGTACACTTTCATTTAATTCATCGTATTTTTTAAATACCTGACTGAAATACTTAAATGCTCCACCGGTAATAAATGCAAGGATAATACCTAAAATAATAACTGCTACAAGATAAACACTTGCCATTTTAGGTGATACGGAAAATGCCATAATCATGGCAACAATAAGGCTAAAAGGTGCTCTTACTGCCATTCTAAGTATCATCTGATAAGCATTTTGAATATTGGTTACATCCGTTGTAAGTCTTGTAACAAGACCTGCGGTGCTGAATTTATCAATGTTTGAAAAACTAAATGTCTGAATATTTGCAAACATTGCTTTTCTTAAGTTTTTGGCAAAGCCTGTTGAAGCCTTAGCACCGAATACTCCGCCACCAAAACCGGTAATGAGACCTGCAATGGCAAGTAAAAGCATTATGGCTGATGTAATGTAAATTTTCTTTAAATCTCCGGTTCCTATGGAATCAATAATAACAGACATTAGCAATGGAATGAAATTTTCCACTACAACTTCCGCTAACATACACAGAGGTGTCAATATTGATGCCGTAATATAACCTTTAATATGTTTTCCCAGTGTTCTAATCATGGTTTCTCCTTTCAAATTCTTTTTTCAGGCAGCAAATATCCTGTTCAGATATATCTGTGCCACTTACTAAATTACTATATAATCTTTCAAGATATGCACGAAGTCTTGTAGTTTCATCTGATGAAAAGCCTTTTAACAAAATGGATTCTGTTTCATCCCTTTGTGATGTCATTAATTCAATTTTTTCCATTGCTTTGTTTGTGAGAGTGATATTTTTAAATTTTTTGTTTTCTTCATCCACTGTTATTTCAATAAGGTTTTTTTCACTAAGACGACTAAGGATTCCTGCCATTGTTGAATGTTTGACTTCAAAATGATTTGCTAAATCCTTCTGGGTTATTTTATTGCCACTGTTACAATGCAGATGCAATAAAACGTGCATTTGTGTTGCAGTTATATCTAACTGCTGTAAATTCTGATTCATTCTGATTTTAAATAACTGATCAATCCTTTTTATGATTGGTCCAAAATGTTCATCCATATTTCCTCCTTAAATAATATGAATATGGTAGTGCCTCTACCGTGGGTGTTGGCAATTGGTAGGACACATCCTAAAAATGAATTTTAGTCATTTATATTCCTACTCTAAAAAAAAGATATGTAGCACGCTACATATCTTAACTCTTATAAGAAAATTAGTCAACAAAAAAATTAACAAATTTCCCTATTCATAATTAAATCAATTTGCTCCATTGTGGATGAAGGAGTTGAGGAATTATCAATATATTCATCGGCATAGAAATTGTACTCATCATCATCCGGCTGACTGTTTATTATATCAATTGCCTTTTGTCTTGAATATCCTCTTGAACTAATAAGTCTTCTTATCCGTTCTTCCCTTTCACAGTAAACAAACCAAAGCTCATGACATCGTTTTTCAATGCCTGAGCCTATAAGGATGGCTGACTCAACTACCGTAACATCAGATTTTGATATATCAATTAAACGGTTAATTTCATCAATTGTTCCCGGATGGGTTATGCTGTTTAACAGGTCTAATTTATCCTTGTCATTAAATACTATTTCAGCCAATTTTGTCCTGTCAATATTACCATTATCATTTACTTCAGGAAAGGTACTTAAAACTTTATGGTATACCTTATGCCCCGGTGTCATAATGTCTTTTGCCACTAAATCTGACTTGATAATGTTGGCATTATATTTTTCTTCAAGGTAATCAAGAACAGTGGATTTACCACTTCCTACACCTCCAATTATTCCAATAATCATATGTTTCTTCTTTCTGTATTTAATGTGCCTCGTCCCAATTGTTGCCTTCTTTAACATCAACATCCAAAGGAACATGTAAATTTGCCGCACCTTCCATGTTTTTAACCAAAATATCCTGTACCGTGGAAATTTCATCTTTATATGTTTCTACTAGAAGTTCATCGTGAACCTGTAAAACAATTCTTGATTTAAGGTTGTTCTTCCTTAATTCTCTTTCCACGTTAATCATGGCAATTTTCATAATATCCGCAGCAGTTCCCTGAATAGGTGAATTCATTGCCACACGTTCGCCAAATTGTCTCTGCATGAAATTTCCGGCTTTTAATTCAGGAATAGGTCTTCTTCTTCCGAACATAGTAGTTGAATATCCCTTTTCCTTTGCTTCCTTAACTGAATTATCCAGATAGTTCTTAATTCCCGGATAACTTTTAAAGTAGTCATCAATATATTTTTCAGCCTCTTTTTTGCTGATTGACAAATCCTGACTTAAGCCAAAGGAACTGATTCCGTATACAATACCAAAATTAACTGCTTTGGCATTGCTACGCTGGGTCTTTGTAACTTCATCTAAAGGCACATGAAATACTAAAGATGCCGTTGCCGCGTGTATGTCCTTTGATTCTCTGTAGGCTTCAATTAAATTTTCATCATCAGACATATGGGCAAGGATTCTAAGTTCAATCTGAGAATAATCTGCATCTAAAAATACACAATCATCCTTTGGAACAAAGACTTTTCTTATTTCCCGTCCTAAAGCCATTCTTACAGGAATGTTTTGAAGATTAGGCTCAGTGGAGCTGATTCTTCCTGTGGCTGTTATGGTTTGATTAAATTTACCGTGAATACGGCTGTCGTCTCCAATATACACTGCCAAACCATCAGCATATGTGGATTTAAGCTTTGTAAGCTGTCTGTATTCAAGAATCTTTCTTACAAAAGGATACTCCGGCTCTAATTTCTCAAGAACTGATGCTGAGGTAGAATATCCTGTTTTGGTTTTCTTACCACCGGGAAGACCCATTTCTCCAAAAAGAATTTCTCCTAACTGTTTAGGGGAATTAATATTAAAATCATGACCTGCTTCGTCATATATTTCTTTTTCAAGAATTTTAATGTCTCCGTTTAATCTGTTGCCATATTCCTTTAGTTCTTCCGGTTTAATCATAATTCCGCACTTTTCCATAGAATATAAGGCATAAGTTAATGGAATTTCAATATTGTTATATACATCCCACATATCTGTTTCAATTAGCTTTGACTTTAAAACATCATAAGCCTTATAATTTACAAGGGCATTGTAGCAGCAATAATTAATAACGTTTTCTTCAATTTCATAAGGTGATACCTCACCTTTTTTTACTTTAGGAAAAATTTCTTCCATAGACGGTAATGTAATTCCTAAATAATCCCTTGCAATATCGTCGTAAAGATATGTGTTAGATAAAGGATTAATAAGGTATGCCGCTATTTCCACATCAAAAAGATTAGAGTTTTCGTCATTTTCTAAAATAGTTTTATTAAATATATCGTTATTTTCTTTTATATTGGCAACAGAAATTATGCAATTGGAATTTACAATATCCCTGATATGGAATATAAGATATTCTTTAGTAATAAATCCAAAAACAGGTAAAAAGTAAACTGCATCATCTTCTTTACATATGGAAATACCTGTAATGTCATTGTTTCCATAAATATAAAGTCCTATTTTATCTGCTGCTTTAAGGTTATTAAATAATTCTTCAGCTTTATCAGGCTGGGAAATTTTAACAAAGGAATCCTCATATTTGTTTTCTAATGTAACTCCTGAAAATCTCGGAATCATGCTTTTAAATTCCAGGTGTTTTATCATATCTAATGCATCGGCAGTGTATATATCTTTAAATACACAATCCTCAATCTTGGTTTCAACAGGTGATTTCCTGTTAATTGTGGCAAGAACCTTACTCATTTGTGCCATGTCGTAATGCTCTAATAACGCAGTTTTATTACGCTTGTTACTGATTTCTTCTGCGTGCTCATAGGCATTTTCAATAGAACCAAACTGTTCAATAATGGTTGTGGCACCCTTTTCGCCAATTCCCGGAACCCCCGGTATATTATCGGAAGAATCTCCCATTAATGCCTTAACATCAATAAATTCAACAGGAGTAACCTTATAAAGCTCTTTTACTTCTTCTGTTTTATATTTTTCAACGGTAGTCTGTCCCTTTTTTGTTTTAGGGATGCATATCATAACTTTGTCAGAGGCTAGCTGAAGCAAATCCCTGTCTCCTGAAAATACACATACATCCATTCCTGCATCTTCCCCTATTTTGGACATGGTTCCAATAACATCATCAGCTTCAAATCCCGGCAACTCTATGGTTGTTATATTCATTTTGTGCAGTAATTCCTTAATAACCGGTACCTGTTCTCTAAGTTCAGGAAGCATAGGCTTTCTTGTGCCTTTATAATCCTTAAACATTTCATGTCGGAATGTAAGCTGGTGTACATCAAAAGCTATAGCCAGATAATCCGGCTTTTCATCATCAATTAATTTAAATAATATATTTAAGAAACCAAATACTGCATTGGTGTGTAATCCTTCTGAATTGGTAAAAAGAGGTACTCCGTAGAATGCCCTGTTTAATATGCTGTGTCCGTCAACTAATACTAATTTACTCATTATGCCTCCAAATTTAAATATAGCCATTTTCGTTTAAATAAACAAAAAGAATTGTACAACAAATCATAAAAAGAAAAATGATTATGGATATTTTTCCGGCTTTTTTCATTGTTTTCTGACGTTGAAAGTATTCATCATAAAAGCTTTTTATATTGTCTAACTCTTCTTCGGTATCCGCACCTTCCTCACTGCCCTCCGGTGCAGGTATATCACCTAATCCTCTGTGGATGGTATAGTAAAGAGAAAGCTCTTCGTTACAACTTTTACATGTTTTTGCATGTTCTAAAAATTCTTTTAAATCGTCAGAATAATCAATTTTATCGAAAATAAAATCATTTATCAATTCCTGAAATCTTGTACAATCCATATAAATTCACCTGTTTTTTCACGTAATTATACTGCTATTATTTTACCAAATACACGATAAATGTAAACAGGCATTTTGTTTAGAAGCATTTTTTATTTAACGGATTTTACTTTATAGTCCTTATCCTCTACTGCTTTTGTCAAAATATCATCACTTACTTCTTTATTAAGAGTTACAACGGCACGGTTCTTTTCATGGCTTACTTCTGCAGCCTCCACGCCATCTACTGCTTCTAAAGCATTTTTAACTGTTGCTTCACAGTGACCACACATCATTCCTTCAATTTCCATTTCTTTTTTTAATGAATTATCCATTTTAATTTCCTCCGTTAAATTAATTTTTGATTTATTTGTTTTTTTGATTTTATAAATATCTTTAAGATTAAGCCTTAAAGCATTGGTAACTACACAAAAGCTTGATAAACTCATGGCAGCTGCACCAAACATAGGATTTAGGGTTATGCCAAACATCGGGTACCATACACCTGCCGCAAGGGGAATACCAATTATGTTGTATATAAATGCCCAGAAAAGGTTTTCATGAATGTTTTGCAAAACCTTTTTACTTAAATTAATTGCAGCAGGTACATCCTTTAAATTACTTTTCATAAGAACGATATCTGCGGCATCAATGGCAATGTCCGTACCGGCTCCAATAGCTACGCCTATGTCTGCCTTAGTGAGGGCAGGGGCATCGTTTATTCCGTCTCCTACCATGAGAGTATTTCCTTTTTGGGATAAATCACTAATTACACGTTCTTTTCCCTGAGGTAAAACACCGGCAATAACATTATCTACACCAGCTATTTTGCCAATTGCCCTTGCAGTTTTTTTGTTATCTCCGGTAATCATTACAACATTAATACCCATATCTTCTAATTCTTTTATTGCATATGCACTTTCATCTTTAATAACGTCGGCAATTGCAATAATTCCAAGAAGCATATTTTCATCAGAAACAAAAACAGGTGTTTTTCCCTGAGCTGCCAGCTCCTTTGATAGGGACAAGGATTTTTCGTCAACGTTGATTTTTTCGGAAATATACCTGGCATTTCCGGCGTAATATATTTTGTCCTGTATTTTTCCTAAAAGTCCGTTACCAATAACTGCACTAAATTCCGTCACGTCAGATTTCTCACAATTGTTCTCTTCACAGTATGCTATTACGGCTTTAGCCAGTGGATGTTCACTTTTACTTTCAAGGGAAAATGCAATATTTAAAAGATTTTCCTTTGATGTATCGCTGGTTGTGAAAACATCTGTAATCTGAGGCTTTCCTGATGTAATGGTTCCTGTTTTGTCTAAAGCAACTATTTTGGTTTTGCCTGCATTTTCAAGGGCTGTGGCGTTTTTAAATAAAATACCGCTTTTAGCACCAATTCCATTACCAACCATTATTGCCACAGGTGTTGCAAGTCCTAAAGCACAGGGACAACTGATTACAAGAACTGAAATACCCCTTGCTAAGGCAAATCCAATGTTTTTTCCTGCAATAAGCCATACAATAATAGTTACTAGGGCAATGGCAATAACAACAGGAACAAAAATTCCTGATACTTTATCTGCAATTTTGGCAATTGGTGCCTTAGATGAAGCTGCTTCACTAACCATATTGATTATTTGGGAAAGAGTCGTATCTTCACCTACTCTTTTGGCACGGCATTTTAAAAAGCCTGAACGATTAATTGTTGCAGAAGTAACTTCCGAACCTGATGTTTTATCAACAGGTATACTTTCACCGGTAATTGCCGATTCGTCTACTGCACTTTCACCTTCAATTACAATTCCGTCAACAGGAATACTCTCACCCGGTCTTACTACAAATATACATCCTTTTTCTACCCGCTCAATGGATACGGTTTCCACATATTCATTTCCATTTTCATCTGTTTTTATAATTGTAGCTGTTTTAGGAGCTAAGTCCATAAGACCTTTAAGCGCGTTGGTGGTTTTTCCCTTAGAATAAGATTCCAGCATTTTTCCAACGGTAATAAGGGTAACAATCATTG
>NZ_CAKVZL010000085.1:0-9283 GCF_934835595.1 Eubacterium sp. AF15-50 | reverse complement strand
TAAAAGGATACAGTGGAATTTATGTTATTTTTGATGAGTTTAGTAAGTATGTGGAAGGACATCAGCAGGACACTTTTTCAAGAGACATGAAAATATTACAGGATATGTGTGAATTGGCTCAGAAAAATGAAGAGTACCAGCTCCACATTACTTTTGTTGCCCACAAAAGCATAAAAGAATACGGAAAAGACATGCCGGAAGAAATGATAAACGCTTTTATGGGGGTAGAGGGACGTTTAAAGGAAGAGCGTTTTGTAGTATTTCCGGTAAATAATTATGAAATTATAGGACATGTTGTATCAAAAAGCAAAAAAGAATATGAGTCATTTTTAAAAGAGAATGATACTTATAAGGAAATAATTGAAAAGTCATATAATACACCGTATTTTCAAAGCAATTTTACAATGGAAGAATATATGAAAATAGTGGCTTGGGGAAGTTTCCCACTTTTACCCCTTACCTCTTACTGTCTTTTTAATATTAGTGCCAAGGTTGCCCAAAATGAGAGAAGTGTATTTACATTTCTGGCAAATGATGAGCATGGAAGTCTTATTAACCTGCTGGATAAAAACGAAATGTTAGGGGTGGATGTGGTATATGATTATTTTGAAAACCTCTTTAGGGAAAATAAAGGTATGCCTGAGATACATAATGAATGGTTACAGGCGGACTATGCCTTAAATAAAGCAGAGTCAAAGGAAGAAAGACGGATAATTAAAACATTGGCGGTGTTTAGAATCATAAGAAAGCCGGACGAATTGCCTATAGTAAAAGAAAAGCTATGGTTAGCATCAGGGCTTAACAGGGAAAGCTTCAATAAGACTGTGGATAAATTAGAGAAAAAAGGTCTTATTATTTTCAGAATAAAAATGGGTACCTATGCCTTTAAGCATAACGTAGGTGTTGATATAGAAAAAGAGATAGAAAAGGTTGTAAATTCTTTCACGGGAAAAGTGAATATTCCAAAGGAAATAGAGAAAATTTCCGAATTAGATTTTGCTCTTCCTAAACAGTACAATCAGAAGTTTACCATGACCAGGTTTTTCAGATATGTGTTTATGAGTCCTGAACAGTTTCAAAAGGTAACGAAGGCGGAATATCTTTTTGAGGAATACAGGGCAGACGGCATTATTGTGGCTATAGTAAATGCAGGAGAGGATGACACAGAGAAAATTATACATCAGGTAAACAAATTAAATGATAAAAGAATTGTGGTTATTTACCCTGAAAACAGGTTTGTTCAGGATAAAAATATCAGAAAACTTCTTGCAGTAAAACAGCTTATTAAAAATGACAGGTTTATTGAGGATAATCAGGTTTTATTATCAGAGCTTAAGTTATATGAAGAGGATTTGATTTTTGAAATAAACAGCTTTTTAGAGAAAAGCTATATGCCTGAAAATGGGGAGTGTAGAATTTTTTACTGCGAACCGTTACCTGAAATAAAGTCAGAGAGAGCCTTTAACAGATTTTTAAGTGGAATATGCAGCAGCTACTACAACATGGCACCAAAAATCAACAATGAGCTTATTAACCGTACAAATGTATCGGCGCAGATTAAAAAAGCACGTCAGAAAATAATTGATAATATTCTAAATAATGATGACTGCATAGGATACAACAAAGGAACAAGTCCGGAAGCTACCATTTTCAGGGCTACTGTGGTTCATACAGGATTATTAGAAAACAATAATGAGAAAACGGTGGATAAGGGCGTAGAGCTGATAAATAAGGAAATTGACGGATTTATTATGAAATCAGCGGGAGAAAAAGTATCTTTTAAGGAACTTTATGATGTTTTAGAGGGAGAAAGCTTCGGTGTCAGAAGGGGAGTTATACCTATTTATTTAGCAAGAAAATTTATGGCAATGGAAGATATGCCTGTTGTTTATTTGTCTGATAAGGAAATCGAAATTACAAGTAATGTGTTTGAAAATATAAATTTAAATCCTGACAGGTATTTTTTATACACGGAAAAGGAAAGTCTTGAAAAAGAAAAATATTTAAAGGCAGTTGAAAATATTTTCCATATGGATAATGTTTCGGGACAAAACAGGCTGGGAAATATTGTTGCTAAAATTCAGGAATGGTATAGGAATCTCCCGCAGATTACCATAAATACCAAAAGAAATTGCGTTGGAAGTGAATATTACAGATTTAGAAATCTGTTTAGAAATATTGAACTTAATCCAAGGGACATTCTCTTTGAGGAAGTTTTAAACATATTAGGTGGAGAAGAAAAAAGCTTTGAAGCCTGTATAGTTAAAATGAAAAAGATAGTTGAATATCTTAATTCCTTTGCCTTAAGGGAGAAGGAGGACGTTGTCAGAAATATTAAGAAAATCTGGAGCGTCGCACCGGGAGAAAGTTTGGCACCATGCCTTAAGGGCTGGTATAAAACCATAGAAAATAATGCCTTTAAACAGGTGTGGAATGAAAATACATCAGGTTTTATTAATGTTATAAGGGACTTGGATATAAATGACGAGTTAGAGATTGCCAATTGGCTGGCAAAGGCAGTAAGTGGAATTTATATTGAAGACTGGAATGATTTTACAAAAGATAAGTTTTTAGTTTCTATAGAAGAAATTAAAAATAGTCTGGAAAGTTTTAACGGGGAAGAGGATAAAGGTGAAAGTAAATTAAGCTTTACAGACAGAAATGGAAATAAGGTAGAGAAATATTACGATGCAAATTTAGACGACAGTACAGGGTATTTCTTAAAAAATGCCATAACAGAGGCGTTGGATGAGTTTGGAGACGCACTGGAAACAAAGGAAAAGCTGTCAGTTTTAATGCAGACCATAGAGGAATTATTAGAGGGGTAATAAATTGATATATTTGGATAATGCAGCAACTACATATCCTAAACCGGAAGAGGTATATAAGGCAATGGATTTTGCCAACAGAAATCTGGCAATGAACCCGGGACGAGGAGGATACAGTGAGGCGAAGGAAGCGGAAAATATAATAGATGAAACAAGAAATAAACTTCTTAAGTTAGCAGGAGGCAGTGACGATTATAATGTGGTACTTACCCCTTCAGCAACTATAGCCTTAAACGAAGTGATTATGGGACTTTCCTTTAGGGAGGGGGAGAATGTTTATGTTTCTGCCTTTGAGCATAATGCCGTAATGAGAACTTTGCATGCTGCAGAAAAAATATATGGATTTAATATAGTTGAACTGCCTCTTAATGAGGATTTAACAATAGATATTGAAAAAACAAAGTATATGTTCTCCAAGGATATTCCGGGAAAGGTATTTGCATGTCACGTGAGTAATGTGACAGGTTATATATTGCCTGTTAATGAAATAGCTAACCTTGCTAAGGAATACGAAGCCACAGTGGTAGTGGACGCATCCCAGTCATTGGGATTAGTTCCTATAGATTTGGGGCAGACACATATTGATTATATGGTGTTTGCAGGGCACAAAACCTTGTATGGACCTTTGGGAATAGGCGGATTTTTTATAAAGTGTGGAAATAATTTAAGGAAATATATATCAGGGGGAACCGGAACTGACTCCCTTAATCTGGAGATGCCTGATAAGGGCATTAAAGGATATGAGCCGGCAAGTTTTAATGTGGTGGCAGCAGCAGGACTTAACGCAGCTCTTGATGAAATAAAGGATAATGAAGCAGTTGAAACATTATTTTTAAGGGAAAAAGAGCTGGGAAATTATTTGGCAAAGGAACTTGAAAAAATACATAACATTAAATTGTATGTAACAGGGAATGTTAATTCCGTTGGAATTGTACCTTTTAATATAGAAGGCTATAAGGCGTCTGAAACAGGAATGATTTTGGATGTGGATTATGACGTGGCAGTGAGAACAGGATATCATTGTGCTCCACTAATTCACAAACATTTAAAGGATACTGATTACCTGGGAGTGGTAAGGGCAAGTATTGGAAAGTTTACCACAAAAGAAGAAATAGATGGTTTTGTAAAGGCTGTAAGGGATATAGCAGAGGAATACTAAGGGGAATTTTTTATGAGCTTTAAAGATATAGAAATAAAACAGGAATACCGTTCTTTTAATGATAATATGGTGGAAGATTTTTATTATCCTTTATTAAGTAAGGCAAAATTATATGAAAGGGCAGTGGGATTTTTTTCATCCACAGCATTAATTGAAATATCAAAGGGCATATCAGGTCTGGTAGAAAACGGAGGAAAAATCCGGTTGATTGCTTCTCCTAAATTATCCGGGGAAGACGTAGAGGCAATAGAGAAAGGGCTACAGCAACGGAAAAGTGTTATTACAAACAGCATTAATAAAGCTATTTTGGAACCGGAAAACGAATATGAGGAAAGAAGGCTTGATTTGCTGGCTAATCTGGTAGCTGCAAATGTTCTTGAAATAAAAATAGCAGTTGTGGAAAATGAAGCAGGTATTGGAATGTATCATGAAAAAATGGGACTGCTATATGACTATGAGGAAAATATTGTAGCATTTAGCGGTTCTATGAATGAAAGTACCACGGCGTTTTCATACAATATGGAAAATATTGATGTTTATAAATCATGGGAGGGGGAATCGGAAAGACAGCGGGTAATGAATAAAAAGGTTAACTTTGATGCAATGTGGAATGACTATGAACCTCACATACGTATAATGGATTTTCCGGAGGCTTCAAGGGAGAAACTTTTTGAATATCGAAAAAGCAGTGAAATAGATTTAAGTTTAGACAGAAAAGAAGACTGGAATCAGTCAGAAAATAACGGGAGAAAAGAACTAAAAGAGGGGCCGGCTTTTCCTGAATGGTTTAGCATAAGAGATTATCAGAAAAGTGCCATACAGCAATGGGAGATAAATAATTACATAGGAATATTTGATATGGCAACAGGAACAGGTAAAACCCTGACAGGATTATCGGCAGTTGTAAGACTATACCAACATGTAAGAAAAGGACTTGCTATATTTATAGTGTGTCCTTATCAGCATTTAGTAAGTCAGTGGGTAGAGGATATAGAAAGCTTTAATATAAAGCCGGTTATATGTCACAGTGCTTCACCTCAAAAGCATTGGGCATCCAGGTTAAAGGACGCATGTATGGCATTAGAATTTGGTGCATCGGACTATATGTGTGGGATTTTTACCAATGCAACCTATTCATCAAAAAAGGTTCAAAACATAATAGAAGGTGTAAAGGATAAGGCTTTGTTACTGGTAGATGAGGCACACAATTTTGGAGCAGAGAAGTTAAGTAAGTGCCTTGATGAAAAGATACCATACAGATTGGCTTTGTCTGCAACATTAGAAAGGCACGGAGACAGTGCAGGCACGGAAAAGTTATTTAATTATTTTAAAAATAAATGTATTGAGTATTCCCTAAAGGATGCAATAGAAAATGATATGCTGGTGAGATATTACTACCATCCAGTGGTGGTTTCTTTTGAATCGGAAGAATTAAATGATTATCTGGAACTGACAAAGAAAATAGGAAAATTAATTTTAGGGAACAAAAAGAAGGAAATAAGTGACCAGGCAAAAATGCTTTTAATAAAGCGGGCAAGATTAGTGGCAGCAGCAAGGCAGAAGGTTGATGCATTAGTAGATGAAATGAAAGACTATATGGAGGAAAATCATATATTGGTATATTGCGGAGCTACTACCATGAAAGATGTAGACTACAAAGAGGGAAAGCCTCTTGAAGAAGAAAAAAGACAGATTGACATTGTAATGAAACGTTTAGGCCTTGAGCTTAATATGAAGGTGGCGAAGTTTACCTCTGAGGAGGATGCACAAAAACGTGAAATTTTAAAGAGAGAGTTTGATGAGGGAGAGAGCATTCAGGCATTAATTGCCATAAGATGTTTAGATGAAGGTGTAAACATACCAAGTATCAGAAAGGCGTTTATTTTGGCAAGCAGTACAAATCCCAAAGAATATATACAGAGAAGGGGAAGGGTACTGAGAAAATGTCCCGGAAAGAAGTATGCAGATATATATGATTTTATAATGTCACCTATCCCATTAGATAGGGTGGATTCCTACAACGAATCAATTGTAAAAATGTCAGTGTCTCTGGTAAAAAGAGAAATTGAAAGAATGAAGGATTTTGCCGCATTAGCTGAAAATTCCAGTGAAGCGGATGAGATTATATATGAACTAATGGATAAATACCAAATAAACTATTTAGATGAGGAGGAGTTTTATGAGTGAGAAATTACAGGAGGAAACACAGTTAGATGAAGAGATACTTTGGAAAATAAAGTACGATATTTACAAATTAGAAGAAGATAATTTAAAGACAAAACAGAAAACCGACAGTGGCATGGTTGACGCTATCAGAAAAATTATAATTGATGCTTTGTCAGATAAAAATTTTTAGGGGGAACAATTTATGCTTATAAAATCATTAAAGTACAAGAATTTCAGACAATTTAAAGGGGAAAACAAAATAGATTTTTCCTGTGATAAGGACAACAATGTAACAATTATTTTAGGAAATAATACATTTGGAAAAACTACATTGCTTCAAATGTTTAACTGGTGCCTTTACAATAAAGTAATGTTTAGACGGCAGGATAATCCGGACATGCTTTTAAATCTTGATGTGGCAATGAATATGTATAATGGGGATTTAGACCAGGTTATGGTAGAGATAGTATTACAGCACCAGAATACTGAGTATACCATAACACGAAAGCAGGCATATAAAAAGATAGAAGGAAAAGTTACGGGATTAATGCCTATGTTGACAATGTCTGCAAAGAATTTAAGCACCGGAGGAACCAATCCTGTCGAAAAAGATGATAGCAGGAAAGAGATAATAAACAAAATCATGCCGCAGGAATTATCAGGATATTTTCTATTTGACACTGAGCGGGTTCAAAATGTGGCAGAGAGAAAGGATTTGCCTGAGGCAGTAAAGGGTCTTTTAGGCTTAAATGCCATGGGAAATGCCAGAAAACACCTGGGAAAAGTAGAATCAAAAACTACGGTTATCGGTGGATTTTACAATGATTTAGGGACGCACTTAGGTACGGAAAAGGAACAAAGATACATTAAAGAGGTTCAAAGAGCGGAGGAAGAAATAACTAAATATGAAGAAGTAAAAAACAATACTGAAGATGAGATGAAAAAATATCAACAGATTAAGGAGGAATTAGAAGATAAAATAAGATCGTTAGCAGATGCAACAAAGCTTCAGAAAGAAAAGGAACAGTTAGAACAGAGAAGAATTTTGAATGACAATGAATTAGAAAGCGAATGTGATGCCTATGTGAAACTGTTTAGTGACAGGTTTGTTTTCTTTATGGCACAGCCGTTATATAAAAAGGCCAAAGAAGTTTTAGAGGACGCTGACATAGAAGATAAGGGAATAAGAGATATAACTGCTGATTCCATAAAGGAGATTATTAAAAATGGAAGATGCATATGCGGAACTAAAGTCGAAAATGGCAATGAAGCATATATTCATTTAATGGAGCAGTTAAAATATGTTCCGCCGGAATCAATAGGAACTACCGTGGCAAATTTTAAGAAAGAAATTAATTTGTTTAACAGACAAAACAGAGACGACGGCTTTTATATGTCCTTACAAAGCAAAATAAAAAGAATGATTGATATTACGGAAAGAATAAATGAAGCAAATGACAGAGTTAAGCAAATTGAAAAAGAAATTGCAGGTAAAGAGGATGCAGGAAAATACCAGTTTAGATTAAATGAGACTAAAATTAAATTAAAGGATTTAGCTGAAAAAAGAGACAACTGTATATCTATAATCTCAAAAAATAAAGAGCAGAGAGACCATGCTAAAAAAATAATTAATATATCTGTTGCCAGAAATGAAAAGAACAAAGAGATAAACAGATATATGGCATATGCCGAAGCAATTAAAGAATGGTTTGATGATTATTATATTAGTGAGGAAATGCAAATAAGGGAGAAACTTGAAAATAAGGTAAATGAGATATTTAGCAGAATGTATAGTGGAACCCGTGTGTTAAAAATTGATGACAAATACAGGACAACCTTGTATACAAAGGCAGAAGGCTCAGACGAACTGGTTACTTCCGGTGAATCTGAAGGTCTTATAAGGGTTAAAAACTTTGCCTTCATTGCAGGACTGGTGGATTTGGCAAAAGAGCAGAAAATTCAAATTGGAGATAAGGAGATGAAAGGGGAATCATATCCATTGATACTTGATGCACCTTTCTCTAATGCTGACGAAATTCACATAAAAAATATTGCCAGGGAATTACCGGGAGTTGCAGAGCAGGTAATAATGTTTGTAATGGAAAAGGACTGGCGTTATGCAAAGGAAGTTATAGAAGGAAAAGTCGCAAAAAGCTACGTACTGGAGAAACATAGTGATACATATTCAGAGATAATCAAGGAGGATACAAAATGTCAGATAACAGAATAAGACTATTTGAAGGTGACGTTCTTTTAAGGGGAAAACATTCTGCCTACGTCAAATTTTTGGTAAATGATGCTAAAATATTTGACAAGTATATTGATGTGTATCTTTGCGGTGCTGTTGTAGGATATCTTTATAATGTTAAGGCTCCAAGGGATAATTCAATTCAGGATACCGGTAAAATATATGCTGATGCGGTATCTAAGCATAAGCAGGACTGTATGTTTTTATATAGACTGATTACATTATTAGACGGAGCAAAGTCAGATGAAAAAGAATGTATAAACAGAGCCTTCAGATATGACACTGATGATGGAAAAGCAGAGGAAACAAAGGAGTGCTTAGAAAGGTTTAATGCCTATGCCAGAGGCGGTATTGAAAAATTATATGATGATTTAAAATCAGGTGCCACAAACAGACGGGATTATATTAGAAACAGTATAGATTATGCTAAAAAGTTTAAGGATGAGTTAGATGATTCAGGTGTATCCTATGAGGAGAAACTTAAACGTGAAATTAGCGGGGGACGGAATATATAAAAACTGTTGACTTTTATTTTTTTAGAGAATATAATAGTAGGGCATGCGTAAAGGGGACAGTGTGCCTTTTTGTATGTAAGTGTAACAGATTAACACGTAATTCTAATAACAGGAGGTGAAATAGGAATGCCTACATTTAACCAGTTAGTAAGAAAAGGACGTCAGACAGCAGTTAAGAAGTCTACTGCTCCAGCTTTATTAAAGAGCTACAACTCTTTGAATAAGAAGATGAACGACACAGCTTCTCCACAGAAGCGTGGTGTTTGTACAGCAGTTAAGACAGCTACACCTAAGAAACCAAACTCAGCTCTTAGAAAAATTGCCAGAGTTCGTCTTTCTAATGGTATCGAAGTAACAAGCTACATCC
>NZ_CAKVZL010000084.1:7232-9333 GCF_934835595.1 Eubacterium sp. AF15-50 | reverse complement strand
CTGATTGTAATAGTCTTAGGATCAGCTGTAGTAGGTTCCTCTGTCGGTGCCTGTGTAGGTGCTTCTGTTGGTGCCTCAGTAGGTTTCTCTGTCGGCTTCTGTGTTGTTTCCTCATCACCTCTTAAGTTAGATAAGAATGCCTGATTCTCTCTTACAAATGAATTGCCATTTTGTGATGAATCCCAGTTGATAGACCATGACATAATACCTCTGAGTCCCGGATGAGCTGCATCAATCTCTGAGAATGCTGCCTGAAGGTTTGCATTAGATATCTGACCGCTTCCTGCTGCACCGGCTGATGACGGAACACCAATTACTACCTGATCAGGTCTAAGTGGTGCAAAGTATGTTGCTTCACTCTTTGCGACACCGGCTCCTGCTCCTACATAAAAACCGTCAAGTAACATGTTACACATTGCTACAACCCCTTCTTTTGTTCCCATATTATAAGAAACTCCATCCGGTGCTGTTATGGCAATTGAATTGTATAACTGAACATGTACAAAGCTTGTTTCCTCACGTAATGCATTAATCATTGGTAAGTATGAACCTGCCCTTGAATCACAATACTGATTAATTCCTGCATAGTACATATATCCCATCTGCATATAGAATGTTTCAGGTGCCCATGAGAGAATGAAATCATCGCCATAGCTGTGTACAATAGTCTTAATTGCTGAAACCATGTTAGCTAATTTAGGTGAATTAATTTGTCTGATATCCTTATCATTGCCCTGGGCAAACTGTACAGATGACTGTTCTAAGTCAATGTCAATTCCATCAAATCCGTATTCATCTACAAATCCCTTAATATCACTTACAAACTGATTTACAGCTGCCTGTGAATCTAAAGAGAAGTATCCCTCGTATCCTCCAATGGAAAGAACTATTTTCTTTCCTTTAGCCTGTAATGTTTTAATATCCTGCTTAAAGTCTTCCTTTGTATAACTGCTTGAAAGACCTGAAATGTTAAATCGCATTTTTCCATCTGTACTTCCTGCACTAACAGGTTCTGCAAAGGAAATATTAATTACATCCCAGTTACTGTCAACATCTCTTAATTTAATAAACGGATTTCCTGCATTATCCCATGTATGGTAATATCCAATCATAAGTCTTGATGAAAGACCTGTTGTTGGTGTACCTGATGTAGGCTTTTCTGTTTGAGCCACTGTTGTGTCTGATTCAGATAATCCTGAAACCTTAATACTAAGTATGCTTCCTGCTGTTTCCGTACCGTTTAATGCTGCTGTAACCTTTATTGTATGACTTCCGTTTTTAGTAAATGTATAAGCTACCTGTGTAGCAGCTGTATATGATTGATAAAAACTTCCATCTATATAAACGTTGTATGTCTGACCTGACTTAATCTGATCCTGTGTCTGTCCCCATGCAAAGGCTACCTCTGCACCATTTTGTGAAATTAAAGATAGTCCAATAACTTCTGTAGGTTTCGCTGTAACCTCTCCCGGTGCTGTTGTTTCCACTGTAGGGGCTTTGGTTGTTTCTACAGTCGGTGCCTTTGTAGGTACCTCTGTAGTTGGCATTTCATCTACTGCTGCATCCATAGCTTTAGCCCATGCATAATTATTTGTTGCATCCCAATTGATTGACCATGTCATTACACCTCTGAATGTAGGGTATTTTCTTGGCGGTGTAAAGCCTCCTGATGAAGTACCGTTTACCATGGAATTAAGTGCTGTCTTTATAGTGTCATTTGACACATAACCACTACCTGCTGCCTTAGCCATTGATGGAACACCAAACGCTACCTGATCTGCCCTAAGTCCTGCTTCGATTACTAATGTTGACATTGAAGTAAGGAAATCAGCTGTTCCCGGATTTACAATTGATCCACCGTATCCGTTCATTCCACCTGTATTGTAGAACTGTGGATAGCAGATTGTTAAAATATCCTTAATCTTTAATGCCAATCTTAAATATGAAGTTGTAATATCATTAGCTGATAATCTGTCTGCCTGAATATAATATGTTTCAGGAGCCATTGTAATTATAAAATCATCTCCAAAATGATCATGTACTGTTCTCAGTGCTTCTGCAATATAATCAACACCTGTAACAGCACTTCCCTCAAGGTCAA
>NZ_CAKVZL010000084.1:1594-7222 GCF_934835595.1 Eubacterium sp. AF15-50 | reverse complement strand
GTAATAATGTTGATTAATCCGTTAGCAAATCTCTGTGCTGCTGCCTCACTGTTGATTTCAATTCTGCCTTCAGCACCACCTACAGAAATAATAACATGCTGTCCCTTAGCCTTTGCGTCCTTAATATCCTGTATAAACTGTGCCTTTGTATATCCTCCAAGTTCCTTACACAAGTCACTGTCTAGTTCAAATGTAACCTCTCCCGGAGTTGATGTGTTTCCTGTAAAGGCAACACAAATCATATCATAATATGTAGGAACATCACTTATCTTAAGTGCCTTTGAGCCATTTAAGAAATTATGCCAGTATCCTGTAACCATATGCTGTGGTAACTTACCATTTACAGTATAATTATCCTCTGTTGTCTGTTCTTCTCCTGATCCCTTAGTTGTTTCAGGATTACCTGCTACTAAGTCAGTTCTTTCCTTCCAAAGTGTACCTGCTAATATTGGTGACCAGCCTGAATTTGAAGTATGACCATATGTACATTCATATACTTTTCCTTCATACTGAACAAGAACTCCAAGTTCATATTTAACACTGCCAGGTGACCATACAGGATAATCTCCTGTGGCTGCCTTTGTTGTAGAATCCTCTTTTGTTGTAACATTATCCTTTGATGTTACAACTTCACCTTCTTTAGTTGTAACGTGTGTATCATCTTTTTTAGTTGTTTCAGTCTGGGCCGGGGTTCCATCTGAGTATAACACGGTTTTGCCCATCTCTTCACCATTTTCTAATGCCTTTGATGTCATATAGATTTCTGAAATATCAGATGCCTTAGCTGTTCCTGATGTTTTCAAAGTAAATGTAAGAGAATCACCCGGTGCAAATTTCTTTGAACTCCATGCTGGTGGAGTAATAATTGTATATCCATTTCCGCTGGAAATTGTTCCACCTGACTGCCAATCTCCTGTAAGAATCTCCCCGCTCTTTGTCTTAAAGTAAAACGTAGGATATGCCACTGACTCACCAAATGTTTCTGCCTGTGGCAATGCTGCCTTATCACCTGAAGGGTTAGGCAATGTTGCCTCACTTGATTCAGTAAGAGTGTTATTGTTTTTTACAGTAAATGTATATGCACTGCCTGATGTTGCAATATCCACTGAAATGTTATCCTTCTGTGGAATTACAATTTTCTGGTTTGGAAGGCTTGCTGAACCATATAAAGAATCCTTCATAGTCTTAGTTACTGCATTTGTGCTGTCTAATGAAGCCATCCATGAAATAAGACCACCCAGACCTTTTTTCTTTACATAATCACCTTTTGCAGCAACGGATCTTTCATTGTCACATGTAAAGAAATATCCTGTTTCTGCACTATAGTAATAAGCTGCCTGAGCCTTTTCGTCATAATATTCTTTTAATTTGTACTGACTGATAAGAGTATCAATATCGCCATATGCATATGTACCACTTGTAGTTCCGTCAGCTGCCTTAACACTGTTAGGTGTAGCTGTTGCATAAAGTCCCGGGTTGTCAGGATCTAAGCCGTCATTTTTAACTTCTGCCCAACCTCTTGTATACGGTGCAACACCAATTACTACCTTAGACATATCAACTTTATCGCCATATGTATCTTCTAAATATTTAACACATGTATCTACTGAGAACTGCGCATCTTTTTGCTTGTCATGATCATATGAATCGTTAGTATATAAAGCTGTCTGGTGAGCTGTATATCCGTTCCACGCACCATTTAAGTCATATGTCATCATGTTGGCAAAATCTACTGTCTGTAAAACTTTGTCATATTCGATTTTTGCCATCATAGCCGGTGATGCTGACATGGCACATGATAATTCATAATACTTACCATCTTTTACACTATACTCATCTAAAGTATTTCTAAGTTCCTGCATAAGAAGTGTAAAGTTCTTTGTATCTGCCTCTGAGCCTTTACATCCTTTATCAACAGTTACTCCGTTTCCTGTAGGATCCGGGTCTCTGTCTGCTGTAGGATACTCCCAGTCAATATCTACGAAATCATATCCGTAATAATGAACAAATTTTGCAATATTCTGCGCAAACTTTTTTCTTGTTTCTGCAGTTGATGCAAGTTTAGGAAATGCTCCTGATCTTGTCCACCCACCTACGGAAATACCGATTTTCATATTAGGGTACTGCTGTCTTAAAAGAAGCATTGCTCCTAATACACCGGCATATAAAGATTCTGAGCCAACGCTGTATCCAACATTAGGATTATCAAAATCTGCCCAGTAATCACAAACATTTAAATTACCTTTTTCATCCACGTCCATAAATGCGAAGTTTAAATGTGTAATTAAACTTCCGTCAATTTTACTTGGATAGAAATTCTTCTGTCCTGCATAAACTGACCATTCACCGTAATACATTACGTTACGGTAAGTTGCCGATGAAGCCTTGTTTTCAGCTTTCAATTCAGCAAGAGTCTTTGTGGCAGCCTTTACATCTGTCACACTGCTTTCTGAAACTGCTACATAACCACACATAAGGTTAAACACCATTACTATGGTTAAGACAACACTCCAGACACGTCTTGTGATTGATTTCTTTCTAAAATCACTCAATTTCATTGTTCCCTCCTTAATATTTAACAAAAATAATTACGAAATCTATTATATGTTAGCACTTTTAACTAAATCTTTAAAGCCATTTTACCAAATTTATCCTCAGAACTGGTAAATTGCACAAATAAATACAAGAAAAAACAACTATAAACAAAAAAAGTTCCAACCTAACGTAAAATCAGATTGAAACCTTTTCATATTAATTAATTTTATCTAAAAAGAAAATATACTAAAACTACTGCTCCTAAAATAATTCTATACCATCCAAATATCTGGAAATCATGCTTCTTAATATATCCCATAAGGAACTTTATAACAAGTAATGAAACAAAAAACGCCACTGCCATTCCCACAATCAAAATGCTTAACTCAGATACTGTAAATAACAAACCGAATTTTAAAAGTTTTATAAAACTAAGTCCAAACATAACCGGCACTGCAAGGAAAAATGTGAATTCTGCTGCTGCCACTCTTGATACCCCAATAAGCAATGAACCGATTATTGTTGAACCTGAACGGGACGTTCCCGGGATTATGGATAACACCTGAAATAAACCAATTATAAATGCAGTTTTGTATGTTATGTCTGAAAGAGTGTTGATTTTTGGTGTTCTTGTTTTATTCCAACGCTCGACTATTATAAAAGCAATACCATAGAATATAAGTGTAATGGCTATAACTGTAGGTGTATGTAAATGTGCCTCAATAAAATCATCAAAAGCTATTGTAACAACCGCTCCCGGTATACAGGCTACTACAACCTTAAACCATAAAGACCATATATCCTTTTTAAGGATTGAGCCTTTTTTGTTAATTCCATCTTCTGTATCCTTTCTTTTAAAAGGCCACATTTTATTCCAGAACATAACCACAACTGCCAGAATTGCTCCTAACTGAATTACCACGAAAAACATTTCCTTAAAGTCACTGCTTACATTCATTTTAATAAATTCATCTACCAGTAACATATGTCCGGTGCTGCTTATTGGCAACCACTCAGTTATTCCCTCAACTATTCCTAAAAATATAACCTTTAATATTTCAATTATAAAATCCATCACTACATCCTTTCATATATAATTTACATTGCCGTTTCATCCGGAATATCATCCAAATTGTCATCTCCAACATCTATGACCTTTGGTTTCTTTCTATAGAAAATGTCATATAGAACCGGAACAATAAACAATGTCATTAATGTTGCATACAGTAAACCTGCACTAACCACTATAGCCATACTCTTTTGCATTGCATCACCGGCATTTTGTGAGAATACCATAACACTCATGGATAAAATAGTGGTAAGGGCTGTCATAAGTATTGGTCTCATTCTTGTTTTTCCCGTTCTGATTAATGCCTCCCGTTTTTCCATTCCTTTTATCCTCAGTTGGTTGGCATAATCCACAAACACTATTCCGTTATTTACAACTGTTCCCATAAGTATCATAAATCCCATAAGCGCCATGGCTGATATAGACTGACCAAATATCATAAGTCCAATCATACCTCCGGTAAATGCCAATGGAACCGTAAATATAATGATAAACGGAGATAAAATGCTTTGGAACTGTGCTACCATAATAAGATATACAAACACGAAACCTAAAGCAAGGGCTAACAGCATCTGTTTTATCATTTCCATTACCTGAGCTGATTCACCCTGAATTTCTATGTTATATCCATCCGGTGTATCATACTTTGCCAAAGACTTTTCTAACTGTCTTGACAAAAGTGTAGCATTGTAATCTTCTTTAACTTCAGCTGTTACAGACATATATCTTGACTGATTTTCCCTTCTTATGCTGTCGACACTTTCTCCCTTAATCATTTTTGCAAACTTAGATAGCTTATAGGTTTTATTTACATCTTCTCCTGATGCATTTTTAGTTGTAGATGTAATTTCCGTATTCATGAGATTTTCAACATCCGGCTTATCAAGGTCATTTATTACATTAACATCCATATCCTTGTTATCCACAGTAATTGTTACGGCTGTTTTGTCTGTTTTTATCTTTGCCGCTAACTGCTGGTAAATCTGTGCCGTTGTAAGCCCATATCCTGCCGCTTTATCTTTATTTATTTCTAAATGTATCTGTTTATTTTTCTCACTGATGCCATCTTTTACATTTTCTGTTCCCTTAATGTCTTCCATCATTTTTTTAACGTCTTTGCTGATAGACACAAGTTTATTCTGGTCATCACCATATATATTTACCTGAAGTCCGTTACCGGAAAGACTTGATGTGTCTCCTAGGGCTGAAGATGACACCTTAAGTTCTTTGCATTTTATATCTTTAGCGTTGTCCTCAATTTCTTTTATAATTTTCTTAAACTGACCTGTAGTTTTTATGTCTTCATCAGTTATTACACTAAATGTAAAGGAGGTATAATTTCCACCGGCTCCTCCTAAAACAGATGATGTGGCGCCGGCATTTCCATCCATGGCACCTACCTTGTCAATTCCCTTAACCTTAAGTATGGCATCCATTACCTTATCAGCTGTGGCATATGCCTCTTTCTTTTCTGTGTCATCATCTACTGTAAGACTTACTGAAATTTGGTTGCTTACCATGTCATCCATCATTACAAGCCCCATTCTAAATGCCTGCACAACGCATATTACCAGCAGTAAAACAGAGATTATAAGAGGGATTGCCTTATGCTTCAAACATTTCTCTAATACCTTTCCGTAGTAATTATTTACTTTGTCATATAACTTATGCTGTTTTGTTTTTGTGTTTTTTAAAACTGTTGCACTAACAGTAGGAACTACAGTCATTGCCACAATAAGGGATGCTATAAGGGCATATGAAATGGTAAATGCAAAAGGCATCAGTAAATCACTAATCATTCCCGTAACATATACCATAGGAAGGAATACACTTATGGTAGTTAAGGTTGAAGCCACAATAGGTGCTGCCACCTGTTTAGTACCCTGTACCGCAGCTCTTGGTGCGGATATGCCATGTCCTCTTAACCTGTAAATATTTTCCATTACAACAATGGAGTTGTCTACTAACATTCCTATTCCAAGACATAAGCCTCCAAGAGACATTACATTTAATGTGATGTTGGT
>NZ_CAKVZL010000084.1:0-1584 GCF_934835595.1 Eubacterium sp. AF15-50 | reverse complement strand
CAAACAACACACTAAATGGTATACTAAAGGCTACTATTAATGTAGGCTTAATATCCTTTAAAAACAGTGCCAGCACAATAATTGCAAGAATTGCACCAATAAGCATACTGCTTAAAACGGAACTGATAATCATATCTATATAATTGTTCTGATCCATAATGGTTGTTACTGACAAACCATCATATTTCTTTTCCAGTTCCTTTGATGCTGATTTTATGTTATCAGACACATCACTGGTGTTGGCTGTACTTGATTTATATATGGCAAGTAATATTGCATCCCCACCATTAATTTTTGAATAGCTTTCTCCCGCATTATCAACCACTGTTACATCAGCCACATCTGATAATTTAATCTTTCCAATGCCGGATATTTTTGTGAGAACCATATCTTTAATTTCCTTTTTACCGGTATAATTATCTCCCACATCAATCAACCACTGGTCGTCATTTTTATCGTCTATGTATCCCGCAGGCATTGAAAAGTTTTGAGCATAAATAAGGTTAGATAATGTATCAATACTTAACAATGCGTCCACATTTGCATTCTCCTTAGCAGCTTTTCTTGAATTTTCCAGTTTTTTCTTTGCATCTTTTAAATCCTTTTTAGCACTTTCTAACTGAGTCTGACCTGCTGCTATCTGTGCCTGACCTGCACCAAATCCTGCGGCGGCGTTATATCCCCCTTCAATTGTTTTTGACTGATTTTCGTCTATTCCCTTCATCTGTCCTGAAATAGTGTCATTCATCATTGATGCTGCCTTAATTTCTATTTCAAGATTTGCCAGTTCAGTTTTTATCTGGGGCATTCTCACTTCTACAATGTCATAAACTTTTTTCAGATTTTTGTAGGTTAATTCCTTTGCTTCTTTGCCGTAACCTATTTTTTCCAGCCACTTTACAAAAGCTTCAAATTCCTTTTTGTTATTCACCGCATCCTTAATATTTTTAGGAACAGTTACCCCTGCCTGTTTTGCCAGTTCACCATACTGAGAGCTAAAAGTTGTAAACGTCTTGTCAATTTTATTGTACATATCTTCAACCTTTGCATCCTCATATGCCTTCTGCTCCGCTTCAAGGGCACTTTTACCTGCCTTTAAGCTGTTAAGGGATGCCTCGTAAGCATTTTTTACAGCCTGTGCCTGGGATAATTTAACCTGGGCATCAGCTAACTGCTTATTAGTGCTTTTCTGAGTGTCATCTAAATTAGACTTTTGGGAATTTAATTCCTTTTCCCCATCTGATAATTTCTTTTGTGCATCATCTATCTGCTTTTGTGCATCTACCAATTTACTGTTTGTTTTAGCCAGGATTTTATCATTAATTTTGTCAATTTTTTTACTGTTTAGCTTTACTTCTATGGAATCTGTGGTAAATCCCATAGAGGTAATACTTGCCACACCATTTTGTCTTTCAAAGTAAGGTTGCAGAGTATTTTTAGTAAAATCCGTAAGTTCTTTTATGTCCTTACCCTTATAATCCACACCTACGTACATGGTTGCCACCATATCCATGCTTACTTCCATTATATTGGGAGTTCCACATTCATCAGGAAGGCTTACCGTATCTAAAACCTTTGATATTC
>NZ_CAKVZL010000083.1:0-9417 GCF_934835595.1 Eubacterium sp. AF15-50 | reverse complement strand
TCCTTTAAATATACAGGATCCCTTCCCTCATTTGGAATTTCAATTCCTACGGCAGCTTTACCCGGTATAGGTGCTTCAATTCGTATGTCCGCCGCTGCCATATTTAACTTTATGTCATCTGCAAGACCTGTTATACGGCTAACCTTAGTTCCCATTTCAGGTTGCAATTCATATCTTGTAACTGACGGTCCCTTACTTACATTTGTCACTTCTACCTTAACTCCAAAGTTTGCCAAAACCTGTTTTAGTTTATTGGCTGTCTGCATAAGGGATGCTTTTGTTATACCGCTTTTGCTCCCGGGATTATCCTTAAGAAGACTGTATGGTGGTTTCTTATATTTCATTTTCTTTTTAGACGGTGCTATTATTTTTCCTTCTGAAGATGCCTTAGGCTGTTGTGAGATGACTTCTTCTGCCGTCGGTGTTTCAGTGGCTACTGCCTCCCCTACTCCAAAAGGCTTTCTCTTCATAGTCTTTTTAGCCTCTTCACTTACTATCACTCTTTCCTTTGGTGTAAATTCACCGTCTGTAGCATGTTTATCAGCTTTTGGTGGTTCAGGTTTGTCAAGGCCATCTATTTTAACCTGCTTATTGCCCTGATTTTCTTCATAGGTATATACAATTTCACGGTCAAGGGGCATTTCATCTATGTCACTTGGGGTATCATCCACTCCGTCAATATGTATTTCGTGAACCTCCTGTTTATTATCCTTTAACTTCTCCCCTGGTAAACTATCTCCACCAACAGTAGTTTCATTAAAGTCCACACCGATTTTTTTCTGTCTGGCAATACTTCTTTCTTTTTCCTTTTCAATCCGCTTCTGCTCTCTTCGTACTGCCGTGGCTTCTTTTCTGGCTTTTGTATCTTCCACTGCACTTTCATAGGCACTTTTTCCCTTTTTCTTAAGAAAAGACATAATAGACTTTTCCGTTAAAATTACTATGCATATAATAAGTACAACAAAAGTTACAATATAGGCTCCTGTAAGTCCTAACAGGGAATCCATAAGATTTCCTAATGCTCCCCCTACAAGACCTCCGCCAAATTCGCCTTTAGAGCCATATTTATAATATTTTAAAACATCTATTCTATTGTCACTGTAACTTAACAAATCAAACAGCAGACACATATTAATGTATAATAGCACCACTGCCACTATCTTAGAGATAACCTTGGTGTTCATATTATTATATGCCACAAGTCCTATTGTTACTGCCAGAAATACAGGAAAAACATATCCCATCCATCCGAAGCATCCAAGCATTGCATCCCTTAATGTGTTTCCCACTATGCCACAAATGCCAAAATTGCTTAAGAATAAAAACAGTGCCACAGCTAAGGATATCCACAAATAAACCTCCGTTACGATTATTTTGCGTTTCTTAGCCATCTGGGCGTTTTTCCTTCTTGTTTCCGCAGCCTTACTGCCACCGGTTTTGTTTCCACCAGTCTTACCTTTACTGCTATTTGTTTTTTTGCCATTACTTTTTTTCTTCGTATCGGCCAATATATTTTCACCCCTGTTAATTTATTTTACGAAAAATGATGCCACTATGGCTATCAGTCCAACTAATCCGCAATAAGCTGAAAAATATTTAAACTGCTTATTTCTTACAACTACAAGCATTGTTTTAATACATATGTAACCTACCACGGCAGACACTAAAACTCCCGCCACGTAGCACTCAACACCTGTTTTTGCAATGTCTGTGTGCATATCAGGAATGTTTAACACACAGGCACCCATTATAGCCGGAATTGACATAATAAAGGAATATTTTACAACAAAATCTCTTCTAAGTCCACATAAAAGACCTGCTGTAATGGTTGTTCCTGAACGTGATAATCCCGGAAGAGTTGCTATCCCCTGACAAATTCCTATAAAAACTGCGTTTAAATATGTAGTTTTCTTTGGTGTTTTATTTCCGTTTGGTATATTATCTGAAATTACAAGTAATATGGCTGTTATTAAAAGACAAATTCCCGGAACAATAAGAGTATGGGATGCATTATCTACTAAATTCTTACCTACAATACCTATTATTCCCGTAGGTATGGTTGAAACAATAATTAATAACGCAAATTTTCTATATGATGTTCTGATTATTTTTCTGTATTCCGGATTCTTTTTGGTTGTCTTCCATCTTATGTAATAAAATACATTAGCAACGAAATCCACCACTATTCCGATTCCATCATATATTAATCTTCCAATATCCCGCCAGTATATAACAAATACTGCAATTAATGTTCCCAAATGTAAAAATACATCAAAAGATGTACCTACATCTTCAAGTCCGAAAATCTGCTGGAATATAGCCAGATGTCCCGAACTGCTCACAGGAAGAAATTCCGTCACTCCCTGTATTATTCCAAGAAAAATTGACTCTAATAAACTCATTTGTAACTCCTTATTTCTTTAGTTAACCATAATCTATAATATTTTACTATTTTTCACCACTATATTCAAGTTATTTAGTTTTTGTATTGTAATGCCTTTGTATTGTAATGCCCCGGTGTCCAATGTAATTTATCAGGATTTTTTGTCAATAAGTTCATACAACTTTTTTATGGCATCTTTTAGGCTTCCTATTTCATTTATTATTCCTTCATTCACTGCTTCCTTACCTACAAGAATGCTTCCCACATCCTTTGTCATAACTTCTGTTTCCATCATTAATTCCATAAGCTTTTGTTCTTTTATGTCACAATGGTCTAATATAAAAGAATTAATTCTCTCCTGAATTTTTTTAAAATAATCATAGGTCTGGGGAACTCCTATAAACAGTCCATTCATTCTCACAGGATGAATAACCATGGTACCTGTTTTAACAATAAAGGAATAGTCTGTTGATACTGCAAGAGGAACACCAATGGAGTGGCTGCCTCCTAAAACTAATGACACTGTAGGCTTACTAAGTCCCGATATCATTTCTGCAATTGCAAGACCACATTCAACATCCCCACCTACTGTATTTAATATTACCAGAAGCCCATCTGTTTCTGCATCATCTTCTACCTGTGCTAACTGAGGAAGCACGTGTTCATATTTAGTTGCCTTGGTTCCTGATGCCACATTTTCGTGTCCTTCAATTTCCCCGATTATATTTAAAAGATGTATTTTTTTGTGTCTGCTGTTGTTATTTAAGTCTGTCTGACCGTATTCTTTTATTTCGTCCATAAAAAATCCCCCATATTGATGATATACAATGTACGGATTTTCAAATTAACTTTCCGTACAATATAATACTCTCCAATATAGGGGATTTTTATACTATTATATAATTTTAAAACTGTTCTTTTACTTTATCATATGGTAACTTTCCACCAAACAAATCCAGCGCACTTCCAATGGTAAAATCCATTTTGCCATTAGAAATCTCCCTGAACCTTTCTATTTGTTCCATAGTGGATATTCCGCCTGCATAAGTTATGGGAATATCATTAAATTCAGATAACATAGCTACCAAATCTTCTTCCATTCCACCTGATTTTCCCTCAACATCCACACCGTGTATAAGAAATTCATCACAATATTCCGACAGTTTTTTCAATGTTTCAATATTAACTACTTCATCAGTGAATTTTTGCCATCTGTCTGTTACTATGTAATACTGTCCATCTTTCTTTCTACAGCTTAAATCCAAAACAATACGCTCTTTTTCCACAGCTTCCACAAGACTTTTAAGGTTTCCGTAATTAACTCTTCCATCTTTAAATACATAAGATGTGACAATTACATGGGATGCCCCTGCCTTTATATAATCCTGTGCATTTACAGCTGTAACGCCGCCGCCTATCTGCATCCCTTTAGGATATGCAGACAACGCCTCTATTGCCTGTTTCTTCGATTCCTTAAAAAATTCCGAACCGCCGGCATTTAATATTATTATATGTCCGCCTTTTAGCCCGTCTTTTTTATAAAGATTAGCATAGTAGACTGCATTTTTTTCAGATACAAAATTTTCTTCTGCCTGATTTTCCTTGTCTTTAAGGCTGCTACCTACTAACTGTTTCACTTTTCCGTTGTGTATGTCTATGCATGGTCTGAATTTCATTTTTATTACCTTATTTCATAAGTTTTATGTTATGCATTTAATGCCTGCTCTAAATCTGCAATAATGTCCTCAGCATCTTCAATTCCTACAGAGAATCTGATTAAATCCGGCTGAACTCCTGCCTCAATTAACTGTTCATCTGTCATCTGTCTATGAGTGTGACTTGCAGGATGTAGCACACATGAACGGGCATCAGCCACATGAGTCACTATTGCCACAAACTTAAGATTATCCATAAATTTAATGGATGCATCACGACCACCTTTTATACCAAATGTTAAAACGCCACATGTTCCATTAGGCATATACTTCTGCGCCAAATCATAATATTTGTCACCCTCTAATCCCGGATAATTAACCCAGGCTACCTTGTCATTTGCCTTAAGCCATTTAGCCACTTTTAATGCATTTTCACAGTGTCTTGGAACTCTTAAATGTAATGTTTCAAGACCTACATTTAGCAAAAATGAATTTGTAGGTGAAGGAATTGATCCTAAATCCCTCATAACCTGTGCTGTTGCCTTTGTAATATATCCGCTTTTTCCAAATTTTTCTGCATAAACTAACCCATGATATGATTCATCCGGCTCTGTCATTCCCGGGAATTTATCAGCATGAGCCATCCAGTCAAAGTTTCCACTGTCAACAATTGCTCCACCTACTGCCATGGCATGACCATCCATATATTTAGTTGTGGAGTGAGTTACTATATCAACTCCAAATTCAAAAGGTCTGCAATTAATAGGTGTCGGGAATGTGTTATCCACAATAAGAGGAACACCATGACTGTGAGCTGCCTTTGCAAATTTTTCAAAATCAAACACTACAAGAGACGGATTTGACACCGATTCACCAAATACACACTTTGTATTTGTTTTAAATTCTTTTTCTAAATCTTCCGGTGAAATATCCGGATCTACAAATGTAACATCTATTCCCATTTTCTTCATGGTTACACCAAATAAATTAAAGGTTCCTCCATATACATTTGATGAACAGATAAAGTGGTCTCCTGCTTCACAAATATTAAAAACTGCGTAAAAATTAGCTGCCTGACCTGATGATGTAAGCATAGCTGCCACTCCACCTTCTAACTCACATATTTTTGAAGCTACTGCATCATTAGTAGGGTTCTGAAGTCTTGTATAAAAATATCCGCTATCCTCTAAATCAAACAGTCTTCCCATTTGCTCTGATGTATCATATTTAAATGTGGTGCTTTGATAAATAGGCAAAACTCTCGGTTCTCCCTTTGTAGGCTTCCATCCGCCCTGTACGCATATTGTTCCTTTGTTATTATTCACTTTCTAACCTCCTGTGCTTTCATTATTCCGGTTTATAATCCTTAAGACATATGTGTCCCACAATACAACTAATGGCAAATAAAACTACAATAATTGCCACTGAAATCAAAAAGAATTCCATTTGCATAACTGGTATTACACATACATCAATAAAGAATAATACAAATAAAACAGTTGATATTTTATTACATATCTGTCCTATTTTTATTTTCTTATCTTCCTTTGTTTCCTGCATATTAGCTCCTTATTCATCAAACAACGGTGTTGAAAAATATCTTTCTGCCGTATCCGGCAATACAGTTACCACTGTTTTTCCTTTTCCTAACTTTTTTGCCAGCTTTATGGCTGCTGCAACATTTGTTCCACTGGAAATTCCGCACATAAGCCCCTCTTTTTTGGCTAAGTCCTTGGCTGTGCTTATTGCCTCTTCGTCAGTAACTATATAAATGTTATCATATATATTCCGGTCTAAAATATCAGGTATAACTCCGTCTCCTATTCCCATTTGCAAATGGGTTCCGATATTTCCACCTGCTAAAATGGCTGCATTTTCCGGTTCCACTGCCCATATTTCAATGTCAGGATTTTGTGCCTTTAAAACCTTACCTATTCCTGTAATGGTGCCACCGGTTCCTATGCCTGAGCAGAATCCGTCTATGTTTCCCTCTACCTGCTCCATGATTTCCAATCCAGTATGATGTTTATGAGCCTTAACATTGTTAGGATTGGCAAACTGCTGTGGTACATACACCTTTGGATTGTCCTCTGCCATTTTAAGTGCTGTTTTAAGACATTCATCTATACACTTTCCAATGTCTCCGTCATCATGGATAAGAATAACCTCTGCTCCATAATGTTTAACTAGCTTTCTTCTTTCCTCACTAACAGAGTCAGGCATTATAATAATAGTTTTATATCCTTTTACCGCTCCTACTAATGCCAGTCCGATTCCCTGATTTCCACTGGTAGGTTCAACTATTATTGTATCCTTGTTTATTTTGCCTTCTGCTTCTGCCGCCTTAATCATTTCATAAGCCGTTCTTGTTTTTATTGAGCCACCTACATTTAATCCCTCAAACTTCACAAGAACCTGAGCTGAATCCTCATCAACCATATGGTTAAGACGCACCATAGGTGTATGTCCGATAAATTCTAATACATTGTTATAAATCATTTCTAATATCCTTAACGTTCCTTTATTACATTATATAATTTTGTCAACTTGTATTATTATAACTTTAACCAATATATTAAGCAAGTTTAATTTAAACTAAACACATATGCTAACTATTCATTCTATATCCAACACCTAATTCATTTATTATGTACTTTGCTTCTCCCGGCTTTATTCCCAGTTTTCTTCTTATATTTGCCATGTTCACCTGAAGTTTTTTAACGCTTCCCTCATCAGGATAGCCCCATATTGCCTTAATTATGGCTGTATACGTCATCATTTTTCCGGCATGTTCCGATAAAAACGCCACAATATTGTACTCTGTCTGGGTTAATTTTACTTCTTTTTCATCAACAAAAACCTGTCTTCCATCATAATCTATAACAAGTCCCTCTAATGTGAACTTTCCTCCCGGCAGTTTTCCCTCCTCAGAGCTGTGTCTTGTATTTCTAAGAGCTGCTCTTACCCTTGCTAACAGTTCCGCCGAGCTAAAGGGCTTTGTTACATAATCGTTTGCCCCTGCATCAAGAGCAACTACCTTATCCCTTTCATTAGAACGAGCTGACAATATAATAATAGGAGTCAGTGAGTCATCCCTTACTTCCTTTAAGAAATACATTCCATCCCTGTCAGGAAGACCTAAGTCCAAAATAATAATGTCAGGGAGATGAGATGTGTACATTCCCAGGGCTCTCTCACATGTTTCAGCTACAACAACCTGATAACCTGCCGATTTAAGTATGGTTGTTACCAGATTTCTAATATTATTTTCATCTTCTACTAATAAAACCTTATATTTATTATTGGGCATCTATTTCTTCCTCCGTATCTAATGTAAATCTGAAAACAGCACCGCCACCTTTAATATTTTCCGCACTAATGTCCCCTCCATGTGCCTTTATGATGGTTTTACATACGGACAATCCTATTCCCGTATTGCGTTTTTGTCCGTCTGAAGGTTCTTCCTTATTCTCATAATATCCGGAAAATATGTATGGCAATTTTTCTTTACTGATTCCACAGCCATTGTCCCTTATTTCAAATATAGCCTGCTTCCCCAATACAAACACCCGAAGTATTAATTCTGTCATTCCCTCTGCGTGCTGTATGGCATTTTCCAATATATTTACTATAACCTGTTCAATAAGCATTGCATCCATTGGTATAACAACAATATCCTCCGGCAAGTCCAATGTTATGTCAAAGTCAGGGTATCTTTTTCTAAATTTCACAATTACTGAATCTATCAGTTCCTCTAAAACTATTGGTGTTTTTATTATTTTCACATTTCCACTGTCAATTCTTGTAATGGATAAAAGATTTTCCACCATTCTTACAAGCCATTCCGAATCCTCTTTTATTCCCTGTAATATTTTGATTTGTTGTTCTTCCTCTAGTGTATCCCTGTTTTCTAACAATGTAGCTGCTGAACCATAAATAGTGGTAAGGGGAGTTCTTAAGTCATGGGAAACCGCCCTTAAAAGATTGGCTCTCATTCTTTCCTTCTCTCCTTCAGCTTTCATTGCCTCATGCCTTTTTATCTGGGTGGTTAATGTACTTGTTAATATGGCTATAACTATCATTATAATTGCAGAAATCATATTAACAGGTATCATAAAATTAATTGAAAAGAACGGAAATGTAAAAGCATAGTTAACGGCAATCATGGAAATAAAAGCTGCCACTATTCCATATACATATCCGTTTGTTAAAAGGGATATCAAAAATACAGCAAATATAAACACTGCTGTTATATGTTCATGTACCTTAAACACATGTTGCAACAACAAGCTTATTACAAAAGAAATTAATAATATTCCCGCTGTCACTAATATATTTTTTAAATATGATTTATCTTTTACCATAGCCACTCTCCTTCGTATCTGATTAATGATACCACATAGCCAATTAAGATATAGTAAAATATCTCCAAAGCTTTATTATATATCATAATATTCGCCCTGGAGATATTCCATATTTGTACAAAATTTAAGATTTTGTGCAACGTTTCTATTTAATTTGTTTACTGTGCATCTTTAATTGAAAAGCTGATTCTTCCCATCTTATCTTTTCCAAGACACTTACATTTAACCTTATCACCTAATGTAAGGAAGTCTTCAACATGTTCAACTCTTTCTTTTGCAATCTTAGAAATGTGAACCATGCCTTCTTTTCCAGGTGCAAATTCGATAAATGCACCAAATTCCTTAATACTTACAACAGTACCTTCTAAAATCATGCCTTCTTCAAAGTCTGTTACTATTGTCTTAATGTATTTTATAGCCTTAGCTATCATGTCCTTATCTACGCCACAAACTGATACCATTCCTTCATCAGAAATGTCAATCTTAACGCCTGTTTCTTCGATAATTGCATTAATAACCTTTCCGCTCTTTCCTACAACATCACCAATCTTGTCCGGATCAATCTGAATCATTTCAATCTTAGGAGCGTATGCATTTACTTCTTTTCTAGGTTCAGAAATTGCCGGCTTCATGCAATTATCCATAATGAATAATCTTGCTTCTCTTGTTCTTGCAATAGCACCCTCCACGATTTCTCTTGTAAGACCATGAATCTTAATATCCATCTGAATAGCTGTGATACCTTCTGTTGTACCTGTTACCTTAAAGTCCATGTCTCCGAAGAAATCTTCAAGTCCCTGGATATCTGTAAGCAATACATAATCATCATCTGTATCACCTGTAACAAGACCACATGAAATACCTGCTACCATAGCCTTAATTGGAACACCTGCTGCCATTAATGACATACATGATGAACATGTAGAAGCCATTGATGTAGAACCGTTTGACTCAAATGTTTCTGAAACTGTTCTAATAGCATATGGGAACTCTGCTTCGCTAGGAAGTACAGGTA
>NZ_CAKVZL010000082.1:0-9455 GCF_934835595.1 Eubacterium sp. AF15-50 | reverse complement strand
ATATAATATGGCAGATGTAATAGACTAATTTATTGAATTTTTAAATAGACTGTTGTTTTTTTGATTAAAATCAATAAAACACAGTCTATTTTTTGTATAAAAATTAAAAAAGTGAAAACAATATTGTTATCGGGTGGAAACAAAGAGAAAAATTTGAGAAAACCGATAAGATATGGAAAATCATTTGGAGGATTTATAGTATGAAAACATTTAAAATTTACTTATTAGCCATGACATTGTTAGTGTCTGCATTATGTTTTGCAGCATGTGGCAACACAAACAATGATGAAAATGCCACAACAACAGAGAATGTTACAACAGAAAACGGTGCAAATTCAGGTATTATTAACGATACCACAAATAATGGAAATGCAGATAATAACGGAACAAAAAATGACGGTGTGGTAGATGATATTGGAAATGATATTAAAGACGGCGTAGATGATGTTATTGATGATATGGATGGAAATAATAATAAAAATAACAGCAACAATAACAACAATACAACTAAGAAAAATACTACAACACAGAATAACACTACAACTAAAAAATAAGGGTATCAATTATTAAAAATAAGCATAATCTATTATGATAAATAGTTTTGTAATGGTTTAATATGGCTTATAAAATAATATTAGACCCGGGGCACGGTGGTTCTGACCCGGGGGCAAACTTTAATGGAAGACAGGAAAAGGATGATGCATTGGCACTTGCCATGGCAGTAGGAAAGCTTTTAACTAATGCAAGCTTTGATGTGGAATATACCAGAACTGCTGATGTATATAATACTCCTTTTGAAAAGGCAATGATTGCCAACAATGCAGGCGGAGATTTGTTTGTATCTTTCCACAGAAATTCCTCAGCTGTACCTAATACTTACACAGGAGTACAGACTTTGGTGTATAACAGGGAAGGTTTAAAGGAAAAATTAGCGGAAAACATTAACAAAAATCTTACGGCAATCGGTTTTGAAGATAAGGGAATTGTGGAAAGACCAAATCTTGTGGTTTTAAAGCGTACAAAAATGCCAGCAGTTTTAATTGAGGCAGGATTTATTAATTCAGATAAAGATAATGAATTATTTGATAATAATTTTAATGAAATTGCTCAGGGTATTGCAGATGCCATAATTGATACATTAGATGATAGTGGAATTTCTGCCACGGATGCCCAGGTTTATACTATTCAGGTAGGAGCATTTAGGAACGGACAGTTAGCCAATAATATGGCAGCCCAGCTTAAAGCCATGCAGTTTCCGGCTATGGTGGTCTTCGAAGACGGATTATACAAAGTCCGGGTAGGAGAATTTAAAAGCCTTGATAATGCTGTAGAAATGGAACAAAGGCTTAGGGCAATGGGCTATAATACATTTATAAGAAGCTGATTTTATGAAAAAGTTTCAGGTGACAAAAACAGGATTAAGGTTCATTAATCTGTTGCCTGAAACTTTTATTTGTATTTATTAACGTATAATGATAAAATTGTCCTATTAATTAAGGAGGAAAAAAATGAATAACGGATATGTAAAGGTCGCAGCTGCAACACCTAAAATTGTTATAGGTGACTGTGGTCACAATAAATTAGAAATAGCAAAAATGACAGAAGAAGCATATAAAAACGGAGCACAGCTTATAGTTTTTCCGGAACTATGCATTACAGGATACACTGCATCGGATTTGTTCTGGCAAAAAAATATGTTGGATTTGGCATTTGAAAAAATAAATGAGTTAGCAAAAGATACGAAAGATATGGAAATTGTTTCAGTAGTTGGGGCACCAATAAGACATAAAAATAAACTGTATAATTGCGGAGTAGTAATATATGCAGGAGAAATTAAAGGAATAGTGCCAAAATCATTTATTCCAAGTTACTCAGAATTTTATGAGGGACGACATTTTACATCAGGAGAGGAAATTAAAAAAGGTGAAACAAGGGGAGAAATCCCATTTGGAACAAATTTGATTTTTGATTGTGGCAATATAGAGAATTTCACCTTTGCCATTGAAATATGTGAAGATTTGTGGGTACCAAATCCACCAAGTACAAACCATGCTTTAGCAGGAGCTAATGTTATATTAAACCTTTCTGCCAGTGATGAAATTACCGGAAAGGCTGATTATAGAAGAAAGTTAGTGGAAATGCAGTCGGCAAAAAACATTTGTGCATATATTTATTCAGATGCAGGAGATGGTGAATCATCTACCGATTTAGTATTTGCAGGGCATAACATCATAGCGGAAAACGGAACCATGGTAGCCCAGTCAAAGCGTTTTGAAAGCAGTAATATAACCTATGGAGATATAGATTTAGATAAGATTGCCACAGAAAGACAAAGAATGACAACATTCTATGTAAACCCGGATAATGAGGATTATATGAATGTATCTGTTAAACTTAAAAATAAAGAAGTGAAAGTTGACAGATATATTGACAAGGCACCTTTTGTACCGTCAGATACAAATAAGAGAAATGCAAGATGCGAGGAAATATTGGAAATTCAGACCTGGGGACTTAGAAGACGTCTTGAACATACAGGATGCTCAAATGCAGTAATAGGAATTTCAGGTGGTCTTGATTCCACATTGGCACTTCTTGTTACAGTAAAGGCTTTTGATGCATTGGGACTTGACAGAAAAGGAATACATGCAGTAACAATGCCGGGCTTTGGAACCACAGACAGAACATACTTAAATGCAGTGGAGCTAATTAAGGAATTAGGATGTGACTTTAAGGAAATTAACATATCAGAAGCAGTTACATTGCATCTTGCCCAAATAGAACATAATATTGAAAATCACGATGTTACTTATGAAAATGCCCAGGCAAGACAAAGAACGTATCTTTTGATGGATTTGGCAAACAAATACAATGGAATGGTAATTGGAACAGGAGATATGTCGGAGCTGGCATTAGGATGGGCAACTTATAATGGAGATCATATGTCCATGTATGGGGTAAATGCAGGAGTTCCAAAAACTCTTGTAAGGCATTTAGTTAAATATTATGCAGATGTAAATGAAGGAAAAATCAGCAACATTTTGTATGATATTTTAGATACACCGGTGAGCCCTGAACTTTTACCACCAAAGGACGGAGTGATAGCCCAGAAAACAGAAGAGCTTGTAGGTCCTTATGAGCTTCATGATTTCTTCCTTTACTATATGTTAAGATTTGGATATACTCCGAAAAAAATACAGTTTCTTGCAGAACTTGCCTTTGATGGGGAATATGATACAGAGACTATAAAAAAATGGCTTAAGACCTTTTACAGGAGATTTTTCTCACAGCAGTTTAAGAGAAGCTGTCTGCCGGATGGACCAAAGGTAGGTACAGTTGCCGTATCACCTAGGGGAGATTTAAGAATGCCTAGTGATGCCAGTGTTAAAGAATGGCTGGATGAAATTAAATAAAAAAGCAAAGGTAAAAAGACGGGAGTTCCCGTCTTTTTATACTTAAGGCTATTGTTATTTTTTACCTTTGTTAATAGTGTCTACAATGGCGTTGTATAGTAAAGAATATGTATATTGGCTTTCTTCCGAAAACTTAATATTGTCTACTGACTGGGTATCCACAATTTGCTTTGAAATATCTTCAAAAGCTGGTTCTACTAAAGGATACATAGTCGTTATCGCATCGCTTATGTTGTCCACCGTAATAGAATTAATGTGATTGCTATCAAGAGTGACAGTTACCTCCATTGGATTTCCGTTCAGTGTGACACAGGAGGTATATACTCCGGCCTCATATTGCCCTGAGGAACTTTTTTCCTTTTTTTCATCACTGTTTCTATTACAAAACATAAAAATTAATGAAATCACAAGAACAATACCAAGGAGTACAAATACTACGGTGTATATAAGCTCCTTTAAATGAAATACCATGAATTTTGGACTTTTTCCCATACTGACTCCTCACTTTAAATTTGATTATATTCTAATTTATTAATGTCAGGGGCAAAGTATGACAAAAGTATGTGTTGAAATTGACACATCCTATATACTATACTTAAATATAGATTTTGAAACACATCAGGTGTTTCAAAATCGTAGTTGACCAGCCCCGAAGGGGCGTGATTTGCGAAGCAAATTTTTGAAACGGTAATCCTATACCGTTTCAAAAGTCATAGAAAGAAACACATCAGGTGTTTCAAAAGTTATAAGTTATAGATTTTGAAATGATATTGGGGAGGAAAATATGTCATTACAGTTTATTATAGGAAGGGCAGGCTCAGGAAAGTCTACTTTGTTATATAAGAATTTAATAGATACATCCATGAATAATCCGGATAAAAATATCCTTGCAGTGGTTCCGGAGCAATTTTCCATGGAAACCCAAAAGCAGATACTTACAATGATTAACGAGGAATATGGACTAGGAGGTAGTTTTAACATAGAAGTTACCAGTCTTAACCGTCTGGCATATTTAATATTTGAAGAGCAGGGTATAATTAATTACAAGGTAATGGATGATTTGGGGAAATCCCTTGTTATAAGAAAAGTGCTGGAACAGTGTAAAAAGGAGCTTATTATATACAAAAATAAAACAGCAATGCCGGGATTTGTGGAAAAGGTAAAGTCGGTTTTGTCAGAGCTTAAGCAATATTACATATCAGATACAGATATGGATAATATGCTTGATTTGTGTGGAAGAAGACCGGCTCTTTATCATAAGCTAAAGGATATTTTAGTGATTAGAAAAGCCTTTGATGAGTACATACAGGATAAAATGATAACAACAGAGGATGTGCTGGATATATTTTGCAAATATGTGGGACAATCTGAAATTATAAAAAATACCTATTTTTATTTTGACAGTTTTACAGGATTTACGCCAATTCAGTATAAAGTATTGGAATTGTTAATGAAGTATTCCAAAGGCGTTATGGTAAGTATTACTTTGCCTGAAAATGAGAAAGATTTTACCACATTTAATAAATATGAGTTGTTTTCCTTAAGCAAGGAAACCATAGCAAAGCTTAAAACTTTAGCTAAAAGAAATAATGTAAACATAAATGAAACATTAATTGCCGGAGAAGGTAAGGTTCCTTATAGAATAAAAAATAATAAAGCATTATGCCATATTGAAGAAAACATTTTCAGAAATAAGAAATTGGAAAAAACTGAAAATTATAATGATGCCATTGAAATCTACTCCCTGCCAAATCCCCGCAGTGAAGTAGTTTTTGTGGTGGCAAAAATTTCAGATTTAATTGTAAATAAAAACTACAGATACAACGATATTGCCATAATTACCGGAGATATGGCAAACTACTATATTTATTTAGAAGAAGAACTGAAAAAATATGATATTCCGGCGTTTATTGACCACAAAAGAGATATTTCATCTAATCCTTTTGTGGACGGGATTATAGCAGTGCTTGACGTAATAGCAATGGACTTTTCTTATGATGCTGTTATGAGAATGTTAAGACTTAATTTGCTGGAAATAAACAGAAATGACATTGATGTTTTTGAAAATTATATTAGAAGATTTGGTCGTCGCGGTTTTAAAAGTTATTCTGCTAAATGGGAAAAATGTTATAAGGGATTTGAAGAGAGACTTGTTACGGTTAATAATGTAAGGGAGAAAATATATAATGACATTTTAGCTTTAAGAACCACTCTTAAGGACAAAAAAGCCACAATAAAAGATTTCACCTTAGCACTTTATAATTTTATTCTTTCCACTAACATGGAAAAAAGAATAAATGATTACGTAGATATGTTTGAAAAAGATAATAAACCTGAATTATCAAAAGAATATCAGCAGATATATGGGGTTATTATTTTAATGCTTGAAAGAATTGTTGATTTAATGGGGGAAGAAACAGTTTCTCCAAAGGAATATGTGGAAATATTAAAGGCGGGATTTTTAGAGGCTAAAGTAGGAATAATACCTCCCGGATTAGATACCCTTATGGTGGGAGATATTGAAAGAACAAGACTTAAGGATACAAAGAAGATTATTTTCTTTTTAGGAGTTAATGACGGAATTATTCCTAAAATGGCAACCAATGGTGGAATAATTACAGATTCAGACAGGGATTTCCTTAAAGCAGATGAAAAGGAAGGCTTTGTTTTAGCCCCAACAGCCAGAGAAAATATATTTAAGCAGAAGGTTTATTTATATTCACTTTTAGCAAAGCCTACGGAAAAAGTCATTCTTACCCTTAGTAAGACTGACAATGCAGGAAAGACTATTAGAAAATCATATTTAATAAGCGATTTGCAAAAAATGTTTTCAGACTTAAAAATTAAGGATGAAGAAAAATATGCAAATAGTCTTGAAGAAATAACAACTAAAAGAGAGGCATTAGATTATATTGCAGCCAATGCAGGAGAATACAAATCAGGAAAGGAAGACAGGCTTTTTGAAGTTCTTTGTTCCGTATTATCTGATGATGCAGATGCTAAGAAGTGTCTTAAATTAATTAAAAAAGGAACATTTTATAAGGGAAGACAGCCTTATCTCAGCGGGGAAAATGCCAGAAAGCTATACGAAGATAAGGAAAACATAGGTATAACCAGATTAGAAAAATATGCAGCCTGCGCCTATTCCCAGTTTTTAAGAAATGGTCTTAAGTTAGGAGAAAGAAGAGAATATGAGATAGCTGCTTATGACATTGGAAATTTATATCATGAGGTAATAAATAAGTTTTTTGTTAATGTGCAAAAAGAAGGATTGCATTGGGAAAATTTAGAAAAGGAAACCTATAATGCCATCCTTAATAATTGCGTTGTGGATACAATGGAAAATTATGAAAATGATGCATTAGACAGTTCTGCACGTAACATTTTTATTAAAAATCAGGTTAGGGAAACAGCAGAAAAAACCATTGATGTGTTGATTAGACATATTAATTCCGGAGATTTTGTGCCGTCAGAATATGAGCTTAGAATCACTCATGGAAGAATTGACAGGGTAGATACCTATGAAAAAAATAACGAAATTTTTGTAAAGGTTATAGATTATAAATCAGGAACAACGGAATTTAATGTTACAGATACCTTTTTTGGAATGCAGATGCAGCTTATGGTTTATTTAAAGGATGCCATAGAATTTGAAAAAAAGAAAAATCCCGATAAAACTGTTCTTCCGGGAGCAGGACTTTATTTCCATATTCAAAATCCATATATTGACCGCCCGGATATAAGAAAAGTAAGGGAAGAATACAGAAAAAAAGGCACAAAGGAAACAGTATCTGATGAAAAATTAATGGAAGAAAAAGTTCAGGATGAGCAGTATAAATGCTATAGAATGAGTGGACTTGTAAATTCTGATTTTAATGTAATAGAAGCAATTGATAAGGAATTGTCACAGGCAACAGGTAATTCTAAAATAATTAAAGTAGGAACCACAAAAACAGGATTAAGCAGCAGAAGTACAGTGATTGAAAGCAATAATTATATGAAATTCATAAATCATGTTTATGATATGGCTGAAAATATGCGAAAGGATATTATTGATGGTAATATTCAGATTAATCCTACGGAAAACGCCTGCACTTACTGTCCATATGGTGGCGTGTGCGGTTTTGACCTAAAGGTTGGAGACAGATACAGACAATTAGAAAAATTAGACTTAAAACAGGTTATTAGCCGTCTAAACACTGAGGAAAATAAAGGAGAGTAAATATGAAGTGGACAGATAAACAGTTAGATGTAATTAATACAAGAAACAGGAATATTTTAGTATCAGCAGCAGCCGGCTCCGGAAAAACCGCAGTTTTAGTTGAGAGAATTATTAATATGATTACTGATGAAGAAAGTGATGTCAACATCGACGAGCTTCTTGTGGTTACTTTTACCAGGGCGGCGGCTTCTGAAATGAAGGAACGTGTAAGGGCTGCCCTTGAAGAAGCGATAGAAAAAAATCCTGACAATGAAAATATTATTAAACAGCTTTCACTTATTCATAATGCGGATATATCTACCATAGACAGTTTTTGTGCAAAGATTGTAAGGGAAAACTTTGACAAAATAGATTTAGATCCTAATTTCAGAATTGCCGATGAAACCGAAATAAAAATGATTAAGGCGGATGTTATAGGAGAAATGCTTGAAGACTATTATTTAGAGGCAGATGAAAAGTTTATGAGTCTGGCAAAACAGTATTCGGCAGGAAGGCTTAAAGATAATATTGAAGAATTAATTGAACAGTTATACAAAAATGCCTGCGGTCACAGTGACCCGGAAAAATGGGTAAAAAACTGCGGAAATATATATAATATTAAAACTTTAGAAGAATTTGAAAATTCAGAGCTTTTAGGAGAAATAGTTAATTTTGCCAAATTAGAGTTAGATGGCATTTTAGAAGATTTAAATACGGCACTTAAAATTTCCATGGAAACAGACGGACCGGGATGCGTGGATGGATTGACCCAGCTTATGGAAAGCATTTCTGAAATACAAAAGCAGAATAATTATAATAAAATGCGTCTGGCGTTTAGAGGTGTTAAAAGTGTCACCTTAAGAGGTGCAAAGGGATGTGATGAGGCAAAGAAAAAGCAGGTTCAGGATATAAAGAAAAAGGCCATGGACAGGCTTGGTAAATTAGAATCGGAATTGTTTGAACAGACTGTTGAAGAAATGGCAGCTGATATTATAAAAAGTCATGACAGTGTCTCTATGATAATTAAATTAACCCTTGATTTTATGAAACGTTTTGCAGATAAAAAAGGGGAAAAGGGAATAATGGACTTTAATGACCAGGCGCATTTTGCTTTAAAGATATTACTTTCTGAAGATGAAAAGGGAAATGTATATCCTACAGATGTGGCAAGACAAATGGCAGAAAATTACAAGGAAATTATGATTGATGAATATCAGGACAGCAATTACGTTCAGGAGGATATTTTAAACAGCGTTTCAAAAGGTCAGGGAGTAAATAATATTTTCATGGTTGGTGACGTAAAACAAAGTATTTACAGATTCAGACAGGCGGAACCGGGACTTTTTTTGCATAAGTATGACACATATTCTCAGGATTTAACTAAAGACTGCTGTAAAATAATTTTAGATAAAAACTTCCGAAGCAGAAGGGAAGTTATAAACAGTGTTAATTATATATTTAATTATATTATGACGGAAAAAGTAGGAGGGATAAATTACAAAAACGGAAACGGACTTACATGTGGTGCAAAATACGATGAATCCATTAATAAGCAGGATAATTCTACTGAAATTTTTATGGTAGAAGGAGAGGGAAGGGAAGATGAAGCAGATTTTGTGGCAAAAAAAATACTCGAAATAACAGACCCGGAAAATGGTCTTAAAATAACAGAAGAGGGGCAAAATAAAAGAAGGGTAAAATATAGCGATATTACCATACTTTTAAGAAGTCTTAAGGGGGTAAGCGATATTTACCTTCAGGCATTAGAGGATAATGGAATACCGGCAGTGGCAGATTCTAAAACAGGATATTACCGGACTATAGAGGTTAGGACGGTAGTTAGT
>NZ_CAKVZL010000081.1:0-9460 GCF_934835595.1 Eubacterium sp. AF15-50 | reverse complement strand
GTGCTATAGATGGCTTTATGTTTACGGGAATCTTTGCACCTATAGGAGCTGCCGGTGCTGTGAGCAGATATGCGAAGAATGCCGAAGGCTTTGTAAGTAAGGGAAGTATAAGTAAGGCTGGATATGGTGCTGAGAGTGGTAGTAGGACCAAAGCGACTTTTGTCTCTGATGAAAAATTATTATCGCATTTTTATAAACATGGTGGTGAGTTTAAAGGGGCATTTAATTCTGCTGAAGAGTACTTACAAGGTGCACAAAATGTAATGCAAAATGGATACAAAGTTGAATACGTGTATAAAGGTGGAACGAGAACAGGATATGTTCAGTTTATGGGGAATAACAGTAAGGGAAATGCAAAGTTTGCTTTTGTTGGCACCAATAATGAAGGCTATATTACCACGTTCCATACTGAAAGTGGAAAAACATTTTGGAAGATGTTGAACGGAGTAAATAATCCTGTTATTAATCCTAAATAAAATAATAAGAAAGGTAATGCATATGAAATATAATTGCAAAATAATAAATATTGTCGATGATGAAGTTACAGTTAGAATCGGAGATGTATATATCACAGGATTTGTTAATTGTGGAACTATTAAAGAAATAGGTCAGGAGGCAACAGTTGAGATACTATTATATGATGACTTAGAAATTACGCAGTGTGATGAAAAAAAAGTAAGCATCGAGAGAAAAAAACAGAGCTTTGCGTATTCGATTTTTGGTACGTTGGATATTGCTAAGGGAATTTTGAAATCCGTAATCAATTTTGAAATAGACGAAGAAGAATTATATAATTATGGCTATTTAGATGGTAAACAGGTACAAGTGGATGTATTAAGAATTGATTTGGATTTTGAATAATTAAAAAACATTAGTAGGTTAAAAGGTTGGCTAAGGAGACAATCATATGAATGATACAATCGTTGAATTATCAAATATAGAAATACATGAGCATTGTATGTTGAATAGAATTACTGGAGAAAGGGAATACAATAATTAAAAAAAGCAAATGCCGTATTTTACAGGGTTATATTTCAAAGATGAGAATGTTTTTTTTGCATTATATCCTACAGAGAATGGACCAGTAATGTATTATGAAGGTAAAGAATATCCGTTAAAGAAAGATTTACATATTTATTTAACCAAAGCAGAAAAGTCAAGAGAATTTCGGATTGAAGAATATAATATTTGCATCCAATATCGTATTTCTCCATATGTAGGATTTGATGTGTGGTCAGATGAGAAGGATGTTGATTTGTTTTATCAGATTGAACAATCGTATAAAAATCATGAATATTATAAAAAGTTTACAAAATAAAAATTTTTATTTAATTAAATCAAAACGGAATATTCTTCCATCAAAAGTATAGAACTCATTGTTTTCAAATTAAAAGAGATTAAATAACTAAAAAGGTATTAGAAATAAATTTTAAAGTTATTGAAGTTCCAAATTATATTTACAATCTGACAGGAATAGGAAAAAGATGAATGTTTATGCTTGGAAAAAATTCAGGATAGGTGGTCTGTTTATTATTTGGAAAGAGGTATCAAAATAACAAATGATTTTTTTGAATCGGAAGATGATGCTTGTCAGTTTTTATATGAACAATTGATGGATTAAAATAACATAGGATGAAATAACACAAGCTCTTACAGATGCTGGTTATGATGTAACAGTAAAAGCATCTACAAGGTCAAAAAGTGGAGAACAAATTATAAAGCTAAACAACCCAGGCGGAGGAAAAAATATTTCTCAAGTACAAGTTTTGCCAGGTGGTGGAAGACATGGATGCAATCCGTATGTAAAAATAAGTACTACATACCAAAGTATAATAAAAATAATCGATGGTTCAGAAAGTCTCTACAAAACAAACGGAAAAGAAAATGCAACAATTATTTTTCAGGAGGTAACTAATATGCTATTAGACATTACTGCTCCAATTATACCCTTTAAGGGATTTGGAGAAATAAAATTATATAGTACAAGAGATGAACTGAGTGATTTATTATCATTAAATAATGTTGAAGCTATGGTAATTAATGAAAATTGGATTCGATATGATATTCAAAATAGTGTTGAATTATTCTTTCATCTTGGAAATAATAAATTATTTCGAATAATAACACTGGATAACTATAAGGGAAGGTTATTTGAAAAGATAGGAGTCGGAACTACAGAACAAAAAATGTTAGAAATTGAACCATCATTTGTTTATAATGAATTTGAAGAAGTATGGGAGTCTGACAAAGGTGTGTTTATAGAAATGGATGCTGAAACCAATAGGGTTAGATGGATTTCCGTATACATACCAGAATTAGATTTAGAAAACTTTGAAGAATGTAACTGGTAATATAATTTAATTATGCTTATACTTTAGGGCTCAAAAGTAAAAAATAATCCTACTGAACTAACAATTGCCGAAAACATTAATATTAATGTGATTATAGTATGATACAATTCTGTATAGGAATTGATTAATGAGAGCAAGATTTGACTTTGAGTGCACTTAAGGACAATCAAAATCAAAGCCTCATATTTTGAAGCAATGACAGGTTCAGGTATTTCATATAATGAGGGTAATACCGATACAGGAATACCTGCATGGGGTAAAATTGCTCTTGGCATAACCGGTGCCGCAATTGCCATAGGAATACTTGCAGGTACAATGGGAGGAATGGCTGCAGCTGTATCTGTAGGAAGTGAATTATTGTTGGGTTCGCTGTTAGGTGGTGCAACTGATGCGGCTATATCTCTTGCCTGCGGGGAACGTGATACTAATGAACTTCTACATGATTTGGCAGATGGTGCCATAGATGGCTTTATGTTTACGGGAATCTTTGCACCTATAGGAGCTGCCGGTGCTGTAAGCAGATATGCTAAGAATGCCGAAGGCTTTGTAAGTAAGGGAAGTATAAGCAAGGGAAGTATAAGCAAGGCTGGATATGGCGTTGAGAGTGGTATAAACTATAAAAATTATAAATTGAGCCTGACAAAAAAAGAACCAATGAATGGTTGTCAGCACTCAGGCTCCAATTGCCGTCAGCTACAACCAAATATGGCTCCGTAAATAAGATAACAAATGAATATCAAAATGTCAAACCAAAGCTTCAAAATTCATTTCGATTTTCTGGCATTCTTTTTTCATATGTGGTAAAATAGGCTGAAATGTTTTGAGGATATTAATATGTTGCTTAATGAATTAAAAGGAATAGGTCAGAAAACTGAAAATTTGTTTGAAAAAGTAGGTGTATCCAGTGTTGAAGACTTACTGGAGTATTATCCCAGATATTACGATGTTTTTGAGGAACCTGTAATTGTCCGTAAATTAGATTGTGACAGGACTCAGGCGGTTAAAGCAACAGTTGTAAGGGATGTTACAGTGAAAAAAGTCCGTAATTTGCAAATTGTTACAGCTTATCTTAGAGATAGTGAAGGATACGGAATTAAAGCAATCTGGTTTAATGCACCATATTTAAGATGCAAATTAAAAAATGGTGATGTGTATATTTTTAGGGGATTTGTAAGAGAATCTAAAGGTAGTTTTGAAATAGAGCAGCCAAAAATCTTTACAATAAAAGAATACACCTCAAAAATGGGAGAAATGCAGCCGGTTTATCCTCTTACGCACGGTCTGACAAATACTTTAGTTCAAAAATCTGTTGCACAGGCACTTAATATTATTGACATAAAAGAAAATCTTCCTGTGTCGGTTAAAGAGAAATATTCTTTAGAAGATAGAAGGGTGGCTATTAAAAATATTCATTTTCCAAAAAACATGAAAGAACTTTCTACAGCAAGAAAAAGACTGGTATTTGACGAATTTTTTGAATTTATTAATACTCTTAGAAATTTAAAAGATAACAATAAAAATGAAAAAAATGAATATATTTTAGAAGAACCTGATAAGGTTAAAAATTTAATAAAAAATCTTCCCTATAATCTCACATCTGCACAACTTCGCACATGGGAGGAAATAAAAAAAGATATCTCATCTCCTAAAGTTATGAACAGGTTAATTCAGGGAGATGTTGGATCCGGTAAAACGATAGTTGCTTTTTTAGCATTAATAACTGCTGCATTGAACGGATATCAGGGGGCACTTATGGCACCTACGGAAGTTCTTGCAAGACAGCATTTTGAACAGCTAAAAGAAACATTAGAAAAAAATAATATTGATTTGTGTCCTGTTATACTTGTAGGCTCCATGACGGCTAAAGAAAAAAGGATGGTTTATCAGGATATTGAAAGTGGCACGGCAGACGTTATAATAGGAACCCATGCTCTTATCCAAGATAAAGTTAAATATAAAAACCTAGCCCTTGTAGTTACTGATGAGCAGCATAGATTTGGAGTAAGACAACGTGAAGCAATTTCCGGGAAAGGAAGCAGACCTCATACAATAGTTATGAGTGCAACACCTATTCCAAGAACCCTTGCCATTATAATGTATGGCGACCTTGATATTTCAATAATTGATGAATTGCCTGCTGGAAGGCGACCTATAGCCAACTGTGTTGTCGGCAAAGATTACAGATATAACGCCTATAATTTTATTGAAAAGCAAGTTGCACAGGGACGTCAGGTTTACATTATATGTCCTACGGTAGAATACAGCGAAGCTGTAGAAGGTGAAAATGTTATTGAATATGCCGATAAGCTTAAGCAGATATTTCCACCGGCAATTAATGTATCTTTTTTGCATGGAAGAATGAAACCTGCTGAAAAAAATGATATAATGGAGAAGTTCTCAAAAAATGAAATACAGGTTTTAGTTTCAACCACTGTTGTGGAGGTTGGTGTTAATGTTCCTAATGCCACGGTTATGATGGTTGAAAATGCAGAACGTTTTGGATTAGCCCAGCTGCATCAGCTTAGGGGCCGTGTAGGAAGAGGAAAGTTTCAATCCTACTGTATTTTTATAAATGGCAGCGAAAAGAAGGAAGCAAAAGACCGCCTTGAAATATTAAATAAATCTAACGACGGATTTTTTATTGCAAATGAAGATTTGAAGTTAAGGGGGCCGGGTGATTTTTTCGGTGTCAGACAAAGTGGTGATTTTGAATTTAAAATCGGCGATATTATGAATGATGCTGATACTTTAAAAAAAGCTGCTGATGCAATTAATTTAATTGAATCCGGCGAATTGTATGTATCAGATGAGGAAATGGAAATGATGAATACATCAAAAATTTCATCAATTAATATATAAATTTGAGAGGAGTATAGTACATTAGTTATGGATATAGTAGTTTTATGTGGAGGAAACAGTACAGAAAGAGAAGTTTCAATAAGCTCAGGATATAATGTTTGTCAGGCACTTCGTGAAAAAAATCACAATGCTATTTTGATGGATGTTTTCTTTGGAATGGATAATTGTGATATTTTTGAAACCTCAAAAAACACATATGATGTTACAAAAGAAAAAGATTACATAAAAAGCCTTTCTACAAAAGTTAAAGAAACTGAAGGAAAAAGAAAAAGCTTCTTTGGAAATAATGTAATTGAAATATGTAAAAAAGCTGACATTGTATTTCTTGCCTTACATGGAAAAAACGGTGAAGACGGAAAATGTCAGGCAGCCTTTGATTTATACGGAATTAAATACACCGGTTCAGGACATTTAGCCAGCGCCATGGGTATGGATAAAGCAGTTACAAAACAGATTTTTATGGCAAAAGGTGTTCCAACAGCTAAAAGTGTCTGGGTGAAAAAAGGTGAAGATACAGAACTCAACCGCTTAAATATGTCACTTCCTCTTGTAGTTAAAGCCTGCAACGGTGGCTCAAGTGTTGGTGTGGTTTTAGTAAAAGACGAAAAAGATTACCAAAATGCCGTGGAAGAATGTTTCAAATATGATAACGAAATATTAATTGAAGATTTTATAGAAGGACGTGAATTTTCCATTGGAGTTTTAAATGGAAAGGCATTACCTATTGTGGAAATTATACCAAGAGAAGGATGGTATGACTATGAAAACAAATATAAAGATGGTGCCACAACTCATGTTTGTCCTGCTAATTTAAGTGATGAACTTACAGAGAAAATGCAACAGGTAGCTGTTGATGCCTGTGATGCAATTGGTTGTTCGCTATGTTCAAGAGCAGACGTTATGATGGATAAAGCCGGAAATATGTTTTGCTTAGAAGTAAATACATTACCGGGTATGACTTCCACAAGTCTTATTCCTGATGAGGCAAGGGCAATAGGTGTGGATTATCCGTCTCTTTGTAATAAAATAGTAGAATTGTCGTTAAACAAATATAAATAATGTTGATTGGAGCAAATAAATGAGTTTAAAAAATATGACACTGGAAAACATTGCTAAAGCCTGCAATGGAATATACATAGGAGATGAAAGTCTTAAACAAACTGAAATTACAGGTGTTGAAAAAGACAGCCGTTTAATAGAAGAAGGATATTTGTATCTTCCTTTTGTGGGGGCAAAGGTTGACGGACATGACTTTATTCCACAGGTATTTGAAAAAGGTGCATTATGCACTTTATCTGAAAAAAAATTGGATATCAACAAGCCATACATACTGGTTAAATCTGTTGCTGATGCCCTAAAGGCAATTGCTGAATTTTATAGAGAACAGCTTTCATGTAAAATCATAGGAATTACAGGTAGTGTAGGAAAAACCAGCACTAAAGAAATCATTGCTTCCGTTTTAAGTGAAAAATATCAGGTTTTAAAAACTGAGGGCAACTATAACAATGAAATCGGAATGCCACTTACCATGTTAAAAATACGTGATAATCATCAGATAGCCGTTATAGAAATGGGAATCAGTGATTTTGGTGAAATGCACCGTCTTGCTAATATTTCAAAGCCGGATGTATGCGTAATTACTAATATTGGTACATGCCATTTGGAAAATTTAGGAGACAGAGATGGTGTATTCAGAGCTAAAACAGAAATGTTTGAACACGCACAAAAAGATTGTTTTGTAGTTTTAAATGGTGATGACGACAAATTAATTAATGTAAAAGAAGTAAACGGACATGAACCAATGTTTTTCGGCATAAATACAAAGCAGAATGTGGGAATTGTTTCTCACACATCAAAAGGCGTTATGGGAACTGAAGTAGAAATCAGATACTTTGATAAAACCTTTACAACACTGATTCCAATTCCGGGATTTCACATGATTTATAATGCCTTAGCAGCTACATGCATAGGTGTTCATTTTGGAATGAGTTTTTCAGAAATAGATTCCGGCATTAGAAAGCTTAAGGCAATAAACGGCCGAAATAACATCTTTAACGTAAACAATATAACAGTAATAGATGACTGTTACAATGCCAATCCCATGTCAATGAAAGCATCTCTTAATGTTTTATCAGAAGCAGATGGCAGAAAGGTAGCTATCTTAGGTAATATGTATGAGTTAGGAGACAATGAAGCAGAACTTCATAGACAGGTAGGAGAAGAAGCTGCCCGATTAAAAATAGATGAAGTTATATGTATTGGTGATTTGGCACAAAACATAGCTGATGCTGCAAAAAGCGGATGCAACATGGTTTATCATTTTAATAATAAACAGGACTTTGAGTCAAATATCAGTGAGTATATCAAACCCGGAGATACAGTTTTAATTAAAGCTTCAAACGGAATGAAATTTACTACAATAGTTAATCTTATAAAAGAGACTTTTTAAATTATTATATTTTGAAAAAAATGTCAGATTAACAACAACTTACCAGTTTATTAATCTCTTTTCTTCACATAATACTAGTGTAACAAAAATTCAATTGAAGGTTGGTTACAATTTTTAAATATCTGATTGTGAAAATGGAGGTAATTGAAATGAGTAATTCAAACAATGTAAATGTTCCAGAAGCAAAGAGTGCAATGAACAGATTTAAAATGGAATGTGCATCAGAAGTAGGTGTACAGCTTACAGACGGTTACAACGGAAACTTAACATCTGCACAGGCAGGTTCTGTTGGTGGACAGATGGTTAAGAAGATGATTGAAGCTCAGGAAAAACAGATGAGTGGTAAATAATCATTTTCTATCGTTTAAAAACAGCAGGGAGGTTCACTAAATGTGAACCTCCTTACTTAGTTATAACTATTTATTTTTCATGAATTTAATAATATCTAAAACATATGAATAAATGTTTTCATCCTTTAAAACTGAAGGTTTGATGACTCCTGTTTTAGATTTGTAATCCTCTTTTAAAACCTGTAGAAAACAATCATTTTCTAAAGAATACACCGGTAAAAACTCCCCTGAAAATTTCTCATAACAGGTAGAAGCTGTCGCCTGTTTTCTGTAGTTTTTATCCACAAAAGAAGCAATACTTTTATGAATTGCTTTATCCTCTAAAGGCAGATAAAAGTAATCCTTCGGATTGGAGAAAAAATACTTAAAGGTTCCATTTATGATTTTAACGGTTATATATCCTCTATCATCTATGGCAGAAAAATGAAGATAATCTTTGTTATATATCATTTTTAGTGGAATCCTGTTTTCAAATGAAATATTAATTCTTAATTCTTTTTCTATGTCCCCTTCAACATTTGTATATTCGTTAATGGAATATTCCTGAATATGAAATTTCCCATCAAACACATCTTTTACAGATAAAAGGGATATTAATTTTCCCATATTAATAACATCTTCACGATTATGTAGCAGAAGGGGGAAAATAAGCCTCTCATCTTTTGATTCTACATAATGCTTAAAGACCTCTACTAAATCCCCGCCTGAAAAAGGATCAGTACGTTTTATGTTTAATGCTTTTTCAAAGGTTTTCTGCTTTTGATTTTCCAGATTTAATATATGATTTAATTTCGACAGAGGTTTATAAATATCTATGCTGTTAAATCTGTCAAAATCAAAGTCTAAGTTGTATTTCTCACCTCTTTCTTTAACAAAAGGAATATCAAAAGCATTTCCATTAAAATGAATAATGGTGTTAAATCCCTTTAAAAATTTGTGGAACGCCATAAGAACATTTGCCTCATCATTAAAATTCTCAGCCAGCCACTGGGCATACATTAATTCATTATTAGAAAAATACATACAGCCTATTAAATAAACATTACAGTATTTTCTTGAAAATCCCGTTGTTTCAATATCAAAAAATATTGTTTTATCAGGATTTGCAATCGTTGAAACCGGGTAGTCAATTTTTATATTTGCTTTATCTCTTATTACTAACATAAGCATATTTTAGCATATTTTTACGTTAGTTGACAATCTAATTGCACAATGCTAAAATTACCCGTGATGTTAAAAAATATCATATGGACTTTATGTTCTGAGGTAAAAATCAGCTAAGAGGGAAGCAGGTGGAAATCCTGCACGGTCCCGCCACTGTAAGCACGGAATTTTTATTCGCATATTTATGCGGCATGTTATTCATGTATGATTTTTAATCGCCACTGGGCAACCGGGAAGGTAAATAAAAGTGATGATGTGTAAGCCAGGAGACCTGCATAGAGTTTGGA
>NZ_CAKVZL010000080.1:0-9512 GCF_934835595.1 Eubacterium sp. AF15-50 | reverse complement strand
GCGTAAACACATTATTCAGATTATCCTGATAGTTCATCAATACAAATGGATGGCATCCGTAAGCTCCCCAGGAATATGCCCCGCTTCTTTTTCCTTCATTTTCGTAAACGTCAATCCATCTGTTGTTAAAGCCTTCTTTTAACTTGGAAAGATAATCCTCACCCATAGGTTTTAGTGCTTCTAAAACCATTTTCTTTGCTTTTTCAAAAGGTATTTTATCCTTAGGTGCCTTAGCAATTGGAGCGTAAACATCATACATATGTAGTTCATCCACTCCAAGAATCTTCTTTCTTAATTTAACGTATCTGTGCATCAATCCCATGTTTTCGTGCACAACATCTATTAAATTATCATAAACTGACACCGGGATATTACTTCCATCAAGGTGCATTGCAAGGGATGAGGGATAATTTCTCACATCTGCATAAAAGCATGCCTGTTCAACATTTGCATTAAAGGTTGCCGCAATTGTATTTTTCATTTTGCCATAGGTATCATATAAAGCCTTAAAGGCATTTTTTCTAAGTTCTCTGTCCTCTCCCGCAAGAATTGGGACATAATTGCCATGGGTTATTTTGATTTCCTTATTGTCACTTCCCTTTACCACCGGGAAATCAATATCGGCACCATTGTACATTGAATAAATGTTGTCAGCTGCTGCCGCCATTTTTCTGCTTTTTGCCAAAATTTCTTCTGTCTTCTTATCAAGAGTATGAGCTTTTCCTCTCAATATTTCTCCCACATATCTCCGGTAATCGGCCAGCCTGTCATCCTGCATCCATGAAAGTAATGTATCTTCCTCCATTTCCAAAATTTCCGGTTCAAAAAAAGCTGATGCACTTCCTATGTCTACTGCCAGTTTCTGTGCCTTTCCTGAATATGCCTGATACTTTGCCTCTGCCATATCCTGATGGTACTTTTGGTTTGAATATACATAAAGTCTTTCCACTAACAAATTTATCTCATCATTGAAATTAAAATATTCAATTAATTTTTCTTTATCCTTTGAAACTTCACCTGAAAAATCACTATAATGAGGAATCATCTTTGTTGCCTTTTCAAAGTCCTTTTCCCATGCCTCATCACTTATAAACATATCCTCCATTTTCCAGGTATCCTGAATTTTCTGTTCACTTCTCTTCATTTGGTTTCCTCCTCACCTATTTTATTTAATACCCTATCCTACAATAATCCCAGGCTTTTTAATACAAATATAATAGCTGTCAGGGTGAATGCAGAACATAGGGTTGTCAACACTACAACACTGCTTGTAAGAGTTCCTTCTGATTTCATGCTTTTTGCCATTATGTAACAACTTGGAGTAGTAGGGGATGTCAGCATAATAACCAGTGCCATCAGCTTCTCATCCCTGTATCCTAACCACACAGCTATTGGCAAAAATACCATTGCCCAGCCTATAAGTTTAAAAAACGTAGCAACAATGACAGGCTTTGCCTTTTTTATTGCCTTTCCAAATTCAAAACTGCCACCAATTGCCAAAAGTGCCAACGGAGTGGCTATTCTTGCAAAATTTCCTATGGTATTATCTATTATTTTAGGGAACTGCACCTTTGTTGCAGATAAAATAACCCCGGCAAAAATACTTAAAATAATAGGATTTGTTACTATTCCCTTTAAGGTAGTTAGTAAGGTTTTATCCTGACTTGCGCCTTTCTGCGGACATTCCACTGTTAAAACCAGAACTGCATAAACATTATAAAGTGGTACCGCCCCTAAAATCATCAGAGGCACCATTCCTGTGTCCCCATATATATTAAACACAAATGCGGCTCCTAACACTGCCGCACTACTTCGATATGAAGCCTGAACAAACTCACCAACAATTGTTTTATCCTTTACCAGCAATTTAGCTCCAACCCATGTGGCGAAGAAACATATTGACGTTACCACTGCACAATATACAACATACATTCCGTCAAATTTCTGCAGAAAATCATTGTTCATCATGTCCTGTATAAGTAAAGCCGGCAGGGTAATTGTAAAGTTAATTTTATTTGATGCCTTTATAAATCCTTCATTTATCCAGCCTATTTTTTTAAGTAAATATCCCACAACAATTACCAGAAAAACCGGAACTGTTGCATTTAAACTATAAATCAAGCTATTCATTTTCAATAACCTCTTTTTGCAAATTAGGATTTAATTCTCTCTGCTTTAACATTTCTATCTCAAATTTGTAGGGTGCATAGGATTTTTTATCGTTATCCGGATCCTTAATATATGGGGTCTCTAGAATTTTTGGAATATTTTCAAATTCCTTCATATAGACAATTTCCTTAAGAGTTTCAAATCCTATGTTTCCAAAGCCTATGTTTTCGTGTCTGTCTTTTGCTGCACCACAGGGATTTTTGCTGTCATTAATATGAAAAACCGCAATCTGGTCAGTTCCTATTACTTTGTCGAATTTCTCAAATGTTCCACTTAAATCATTTACCAAATCATATCCACTATCGTTTACATGGCATGTGTCAAAGCAGACACGGAGCTTATCGTTATATTTTACGCCATCATAAATTCTTGCAATTTCCTCAAAGTTTCTGCCTATCTCGCTTCCTTTTCCTGCCATGGTTTCTAATGCTATATATGCCTTTGTGTCTCTGCTAAGTACATTGTTTATGCCGTTTATTATCTGCTTAATTCCTGCGTCAACACCTGCTCCAACGTGGGAGCCGGGATGTAAAACCATAACCTTACTTCCCATTTTTTCCGTTCTGTCTAATTCCGTAGCCAAAAACTTTTCTGCAATTTCATAGGTTTCAGGCTTAATGGTATTGCCTAAATTAATAATATATGGTGCATGAATTATAATATCTTCAATGCCGTTTTTTTGCATATATTCCCATGCTTCTTTTATCTTTAATTCACTTACATCTTTTCTTTTGGTATTTTGAGGTGCACCGGTATATGCCATAAAAACATTTGCTCCATAGGATTTTGCCTCCTTCGCCGAGCCAAGAAGCATATCCTTGCCACTCATCTTAACATGTGAACCTATTTTCAACATAACACTCTCCATAAAACCTTTATTTTGTAATTTTTATCCAATGGTATTTATCTAATAATATTAACCTTTTGCTTTCCCACTATACCACATATACTGTATTTTTTCTATTGCATTTGGTATAATCAAACCAATTTAAATGACACCGTTTAAACATATTTTTATTTAACCTTCGTCGTTTTTTCGGGAAAGGGGTTCTGTTATGACATTTATATTTGACATGAAAAAAAGTTATGCTATTTCAAAGGATTTAAGGGAAATTTGCACCAATATTTATGAAATCTGCAAAAACGAAAATCAATATATTCCCCAACTGTTTTTCGGAGAAAATGAGGCGTTATCTGTTTCATGTGATGATTCCGAGTCGGTTTTATGTAATGGTTCAACCCCGGGTAGCTCTTCACCTGTTTCATATGATGATTCAAACCGGGTTAATCCGTTACCTGTTTTGTACTATGGCGTACATAAGGGAAAAACAGTAGGATTTTTAAGTGCTGACTTCTATAATAATGAAATTGTTGATATTTGTGGATATGTTCTTCCAAAGTACAGAAAACTAAATTTAATGTCATCTCTTTTAGACTCATTTTTAACTGATTATAATGACTTTTATATTTCAGCAATGTTAAACTCCAAGAATTCTACCGGTTGTGCTGTTTTGTCTCATTTAGGCTTTGAAAAAACTGCCACTGAATATATGATGAAGTTTTCATTATCTAGTGCCTGTTACAAAACACTTCCTAAATATGTGAAGATAGTTGACGGGAATTTAGAAAGTACCACTCAAAGTGTTAAATTTGAAATGGTCTCACAGGGTGCAACTGTTGGCAGCTGCCTTATTGAATTGTTTAATGACAGGACTGTATGTATTCATGATGTTCTGGTTTTTGATAAATACCGTGGTATGGGGTACGGCTTTAAAATGCTTGATGCTGTAATTTCTTATTTGTCCAAAGACCACACATATGTTTTGCTTCATGTAAGTGGTGACAACAAACCTGCCATTTCACTGTATAAGAAACTGGGGTTTGTGGTAGTTGACAGCGCTGAAATATATGAAATGTAGTTTTTAGGCTATGTTTTAATAGTTGATAATAGTTGATATTTGTTTTTCCTATTTTTCAAGGTACCAGCCCCCAAATATTCTAATATAACAAATGACCGCCGCATCTTAGCGACAGCCATTTATTCAGTGCTACCACATATCTATGGCAACCATTATTCAGCACAACACTACCACACATTACTGTGCATAGTCTACTTTTTCAAATAATCCCTTGTGATCCCAAGGCCAATACTTAAATACTGCTTTTGCAATTACATTCTCACGCTTTAAGTACGTATTGTTCCAGAATCTTGCATCACTGGAGTTATTTCTGTTATCACCAAGCATGAAATAACATCCCTCCGGAACCTGATATGTCAACTCTTCATCTGAACCATTTACATATACCCATTCTTCTGGAAGGTACGGTTCATCTAATGGTTTATCTGAATCGTTGATATAAATTTTTGCATCCTTAATAGTTACTTTCTCTCCCGGAAGTCCAATTACTCTCTTTACGTAGTACTTCTCATCCTTAGGACTGTTTTCATCATAATCAGGATTGATAAAAATAACAATGTCTCCTCTCTTAGGATCTGAGAGCCAATATGATGTTCTAAGTCCAATCATGCGGTCCCCTTTCATTATTGTATTCATCATAGAACCTGTAGGAACATTGGCATTCATAATAATAAAATTGTTTATAACAAAGGCAATAACCACTGCCACAACAATTATTCTAATCCAGCTGAAAATCTCCTTCTTTACATTAATAGGTTCACTTTCCTGTTTTTTTCGAGGCTTTCCGTTCTCCTTAACTGAATCATCTGCCGGGTTAACAATCACGTCGTCCATCAGATTTTCATCTTCTACCTCTTCTGATTGGTAATTTCTGTTATCTTCCATTCCGTCACATTTCCTTTCGTCTTCCAATTTTTTGACTTTTTTAGTATATAATCAATGGAATATATATGCAATAAATGTTCTGTTACAATTCTATTAACAAATTCTCTATTTTGTTAAAATTAATACTATTTTATGAAATTTGTTCTAATTTGGGCTTCCGGTTCCGGATGTACTATTCCCTTTTCCTTTCCTGCCTCAATGCATTTTAAAATCCATGCCATATTTCTTGCAATATTTCTTACAATCTGAAGTCCCTCTTCATCCCTTTTAACATCTTCCGGGGTGCTGCCATGAACCATAGGCCAGTAATTTCCATTAATTAGTGGCATATGGAAAAATTCAGGTATTTTGGCAATTTCATCTAATGCACTGGTTGTGCCGGCACGTCTTGCACTTACCACCATTGCAGCAGGTTTATATTTAAGATACTTTCCCGCACTCCATGATAATCTGTGAAGAAATCCCATCATGTTTCCACTAATAGAGGCATAATGTACCGGACTACCAAATACCACTGCGTCTGCCTGTTCAAGCTTTTTAGCTGCCTCAACTACCATTCCTCCATACACGCATTCTCCTGTAGTGCCACATCCGCCACAGCCCATACATCCTCCCTGTGGTTTGCCTCCTACATGCATAATCTCTGTTTCAATTCCTTCTTCCTGTAAAACCTTTGCCATCTCACAAAGTGCCGTATATGTACATCCATTAGCTTTTGGACTTCCATTAAACATTAATACTTTCATTTAAATCTAACCTCCGGTTATTTTGAATAGACATAAATATGAGTTCTTTTCCCTTATTATTTTATTGTATTTATACAACTAAATCATTATAACATATATTTTTAAATATACAAAGGAACTGCCCACTTATTAATGTTATTATTTTTATTCTAAAAAAGGACATACCACATATGTGACATGCCCTTTTTATTAATATTATTTATTATGCAACGATTTTGCATAATAAATATCTGCTGCCTTAACCTTAGCTCTACCCGGTGCCATATCAAAGCATCCGGGCATTGTAAGGCATATAACCATTACCATAAGAAAGGATATTATTTTCTTCTTCATCAATAACTATCCTCCAGAATATTTAAATTAAAATTCATCAGGAGCAACAACGGAGCTGTTCCAATTGTAATCAATCTCCTTACATGCCGGTGTAACAACAGACAAAATATTATTAAATAAGTAATTGTGTGCACTTAAAGTATTCATCATTAAATTCTTATACAAATAATCTGCTGTATCATATATTGATGTGCTCTGTACCTTGCTATAGATAATTGAGCCATCTTTTAATTTCGCATAAGCACGAACTGACATCTTCTCGCTTAAAAAGGCAACCTGCTGCTTATCAAACTGTAATGTCATAGTATAACTTTCATAGTCTTTATCTCCGTTAATAGACATATCCATACATCCCTTTTCAGTTGCTGCATAATCAAACACCTTGTTACTGCTGCTTCCTACAACCATGTCACTTTCTGAAACATAACTTGAAAGTCCATATACTAAACCTAAGCTTTCAACTTCTGCATTAGGATCACTTACTGAATAAACTGTTCTAAATCCACCAAGAGTTGTACTAATCTGATATCCATCTACTCTGATATCCGCTGACTTAGCCGGTTTATCTGTAAATGTCATAGTCTTTGAGAATATATTGTTGCTTGTGTCTGACTCATCAACATCTCTTGTATCATTTACATGAGCAGAAACTGTATGTGTACCTGAAACAACCGTCCATGATTTCTTGGTATTTGGTCCTCCATTCATGGAAACAGTAACCTCTTCTCCCGGTTTCAACGGTCCGAAGAATGTATCACACCAGTTAACGACCTGTCCATCTACGGAAAGTGCAACACCATGCTTTGTATTTGATGCACTAGTTGCTGTACCCTGATTTTTAATTGTAACAGTAAATACTGCTTCTTCTCCTGTATAGTAATTCTTCTCTGTATCAATATCAGTAACAACCAAATCACACTTACCATACTCAGGTGCCTGAGTTGGTGCTTCAGTAGGTTTCTCTGTAGGCTTCTGTGTCGGTGCCTCAGTTGTTTCCTGTGGTGCGTTTTGGTCAGGTAATGAAATAGACATTCCGGTAATGTTTACACCACCCATGCCACATATAAGCTTAACTGTATTATTAGTTCCCGGATTTAAGTCAATGAAACATGTAGCCACGCCTGAATAATCACCCCATCCGGTAGTCTTGTTAAATTTCAGGAAATAGCCGTCACCTGCCTTGTCACCTGAACTTTTTACCAATGCAGTAGCTCCATCCGGTGTTCCATAGTATACGGTAAGCATAGCCTGACCGCCTTTTCCTCCGTTTACATTATTCCACTCAACATATGAGCCTTCATAATGAAGGTTTTCAATGGCATCCCCGCCTCTTGTGGCTCCACCACCAATTTGTGCATTTGCAATACTATAATCTGTCTTCTCTGTAAATTTAGCAGGATCCGGACTGCTGTTGCTTCCCGCTACATCTGCCGGATTAACATAATCTACGTTAGCAACACCTTCTTTTGTCTGTTTTACAGTCTGAATAGAACCGTCACTGTTGAACTTAACCTCATCAATACATACTGAACGCAACGTTCCATTTCCTGAGATTTCACAATTGTGATAGAAAAGATACCAATGTCCCTTGTATTCTGTTATAGAACCATGAGTTGTATCACAACCTGTTCCTTCAAGAACAATTCCACCCTCTTTCCATGGTCCGTATGGTGAATTAGCAGTAGAATATCTCATAAGATTCTGACCTGCTGTATTGTCTGCATATCAGACTGCATTTTTGCCACGTAACATGCTGCTCCACCACCTGTGTAGAGATAGTATGAACCATCATCATCTTTAAATATACATGGATCAATACCTGTAACATAAGGTGAACCGTCTTTTTTCTTTACATAACCATCATCAGCACACTTAAATCCGCTTGCAGGACTATTACTCTTTGCAATACCAATTCTCCATGTATTATTCCACGCATCCCCTGAACCTGTTGGATGCGGGAAATAAAAATAATATGTTCCGTTTTCATAAGCTGCATCCGGGGCCCACATAAATCCACCTTCTTCACGTCCCCATGATACATCATCTGATGAAAGAATTTCTCCCTCATCTCTCCATGTAACCATGTTGTCTGAAGAAAATACATGATACTTGTCCATTAAGTCACATCCTCTTGATGGGAAAATATCATGAGATGCATAAATGTAAATTCTTCCATCTTTCTCCCACACATGGGCAGACGGATCTGCTGTAAACATGCTGGTAATAATAGGATTACCTGCATAGTAAGTTTTTTCATCAGCGTTTACTTCGGTTTTCTGTGCGACATTAAATCCCCCCATCATGGTAATAACCATTACCATAACCAATAAAGCCGCTAACCCTTTCCTTCCTTTTTTCATCATTTACTCATTGGCGTTCCTGCCAACTCCTCCTCTCTATATAATTATTTTATATGGTGTACAACACCCACCTGCATATATGCAGGATTTTTTCTCTCTAATATAACGCAACCTTACCAGCCAATTATATATTAATACAATGAGTTTTTCTATAAAAAAATTATACAAATAGACGGATTTTTTCTATTAATCTTTACTTTTTAGTGAATTTTGACTAAATATTTTTTATTTTATATTTATTTCTTCATTTCATTTTTTCTGTTCTTCTTTTTCAGAAATTGATAATTTTTCATATAGCTGATCTGTTTTAGATGCTACTCTTAAGCAGCAATACAATACAAAATTAATTAACACCACTATAATTATTCCTATAACAATTAATACTACTTTCATTTTTATCCTTTTTATTTTAGTATTACCGGATATAGAAATTTTTATTTATTTTTAAGGGCGCACCTTCTTACTACTCTTATACATCCTATTATTAGGTCGTTGTACCTTAAAAGCCGGACAGTCCTTGACCATCCGGCTTCTTATTAGGCTGTCTGCCTCTCGGCTAGCTGCCTCTTTAATTCCTCTATTTCTTTTTCATATCTTTTACGTTCTTTTTCTATTTGGTTCTGCTTTTCATCCAGCTTCTCCTGCATTATCTTACGTTCAGTTTCTCTTCCTCTCGCTTCTCCTAATGCTTCCCCACTCATTCTTGCGTCCTTCATCATGTCATCAATCGCCTTACACATATCCTGCTTTTCCTCCTTCTCTTCAATCTTTATGTTAATGTTTGCACATTCCCTTATTACCACCATGGCATCCCTTTCCATGTTTGAGTATATGTTATGTTTTTCATTTAAAAGACTGTTCATCTTTTCCTTATCCCCTGATGCCTTCATAAATTCTATTATGTATCTAAAATCCGACATAAACTTCTCTGAATTGTTAATCTCATGGGGATCTATGAGATTAATCCTGTAGTCCGGAATTAATTTTAATATTTCATTACCTTTGTGTTACACCTTAAAAGCCGGATTCCCCTTTGACCATCCGACTTCTTATTACGCTGTCTGCCTCTCGGCAAGCTGCTTCTTTAATTCCTCTATTTC
>NZ_CAKVZL010000079.1:0-10088 GCF_934835595.1 Eubacterium sp. AF15-50 | reverse complement strand
GGATGATTTAGTCTATGCCCTTAACCATGATGTTATATGTGGAGCGGCATTAGATGTGGTATCAAAAGAACCGATGGCGCCTAATTGTCAGTTACTTAATGCCAAAAACATTATAATCACTCCTCATGCTGCATGGGCTCCGTTGGAGACAAGAACGCGACTTATTAAAATCGTTTCAGAAAATTTGCAAAAATGGCTTGCAGGAACCCCTATAAATGTTATAGAATAAAACAAAAGGGGCGTCGGTTAGAACACAAAATCTAATACGTTTTGATATGGGAGAGCGGATATTTCCCAAATTGTATTAAAATTTTATATCTTAAAGGAGGAACAATCATGAAAAGATTGGCAAAGAAATTTGCAGCATCAGTTCTTGCACTTACACTTGTAATTGCTATGGGAACTACATGTTTTGCAGCAACTTGGGGCAGCTACTTTGTTGCTACAGAAGGATGGTACGAAGGAGCAGAAGGAAAGTTAACATCAAACAAGGCATCAGGCTTTACAGCAGCTATTGATTCTGTAGGCTGGATGGGTGTTTGGGGAGCTCAGGTTTACATTGATGGAGCTAAAAGCGGAAATGCTAAAAACATTAATGTAAAGAAGGGACAGACATACACACTTTCATTTACAATTAAGGCAACAAATATCACAAAGTTTGCATATGTTAAGGTTGCTACAGGTGATACATTAGCATACTCAACATGGGTAAAGATTCCAGCTAACAAGACAGTTAAGGTAAACAAGACATTTAAGGCAAAAGCTAATGCAAACTCAGTTTATTTTGGACTTGGTGGAGATATCGGTGACAGAGAAGGTGTATCAGAAGACGGAGATGCCGCTACAAGATATCAGGTATTTAGAAAACAGTTTAAGCAGGAACCAGCAGACGGACTTGCAGTTGATGCTAATGGAGATTACTCATCATCAACGTTAATTACTGTATCTAAGTTTACATTAGTTCAGCAGCCAAAGATTAAGTCAGTTAAGTCAACAAAGAAGGGCAAAGTTACCGTTAAGTTTGCAAAGGCTGCAGGAGCTTCAAAATACAAAGTGAAAGTTGGAAGAAAGGTAACTACAACTAAAAAAACAACAGTTACAGTTAAAGCTAAGGCTGGAAAGAAAGTAAGTGTACAGGTAGCAGCAGTTGCAAAATCATCAGGTGTTGCAGGTGCATATAGTGCAAAGAAAACAGTTAAGGTTAAAAAATAATATAATACTGTTTACAGTATATGAAAAGGATCGTTGCATGACGGTCCTTTTTACGTTATAATACCAAAAAATTAGGCATTTGATATAAAGACTATTATAAGTCGGAAGAAGTCGAACGATTTTTTACATTTTTAGGAAAAAATAGTGTATAATAATATTGATAAAAAAATAATACACCAAAGTGTGGTAAGGGGGAAATACAATGATTGACAAAGTTATTGAGAACAACAGAGTGAGTATTATAGGAGAAATCGTATCAGAATTCAGATTTAGCCATGAAGTTTTTGGAGAGGGATTTTACATAGTTGATGTGTCTGTAGACCGACTAAGTGATTTAACAGATGTAATTCCGTTAATGGTATCTGAGAGACTGGTAGATATTAACGAAGACTACCAGGGCAGACTGGTAGAGGTTTCAGGTCAGTTTAGATCCTATAACAGGCACGAGGGGACAAAGAACAAGCTGGTTCTTTCCATATTCGTAAGAGAATGGGAAGAGGTAGAAGAGAATCTTGAGTCAGGAAAAACTAATCAAATCTTTTTGGATGGATATATCTGTAAGGCACCAATTTACAGAAAAACGCCATTAGGAAGGGAAATTGCTGATTTGCTTATTGCTGTAAATCGCCCATATGGAAAGTCAGATTATATACCTTGTATTGCATGGGGGAGAAATGCGAGATATGCATCTAACTTTGAAGTGGGAGGACATATTCAAATCCGGGGAAGAGTTCAGAGCAGGGAATATGTAAAGAAGATTAGTGAGGAAGAGACTGAAAAGCATGTAGCCTATGAAGTTTCGGTAAGTAAGTTAGAATATATTGATGATTAAAAATATACTGTTGTGTTTAGTTCCGGTAAGGAGCAATCCACAACAGTATATTTTTTTGAATTAAAAGAAAAAAATCTGACGGTTAAAATATAAGATATTCAGGAAAAGATGTAAAAATGATTTTATGTATATAAGGTATGAAAAACTGAATTGTGATAATTATACCAATATATGGTAGTGGTTATAAATAAAATATGTGAAAAAAATCACATTTGAAATGGATAAAAGTATTTTTATTTGTGAAAAGTGCGTAATTGAAACATTTTTATATTGATTATCTTTATAAAAAATGTTACAATACAGGTAACTGAAAATTAGGCGTTTTCAAAAAAGGAGAAATATTTAAAGGAGGAAATGAAAATGAGAAATATTTTCAAGAAAGCGTTAGCAGGAACAATGTCAGTTGCATTGGTTGCAGCTTTATTTGTAGGAGCTGATGTTAATAAGACAACAGTAAAGGCAGAGGATGGACAGTTATCATCATGGCAGGTATATCAGTCAGGAACTGCACCACATGCTTGGGGTGATTATGAGGAGTCAGCATATAATTCAATTACTTTTACTGATTCAGCTAATACAACAGTTACAAATTTCAATTCAGCAACAACAAATGCCAATGGTGAAGTTGTTGGAGGAATAACTGACTCAGGCGTGGTTGCAAATGGTTTTGCAGCTAATATCAAGAGCAATGGTTGGCAGGCAGACTATGGTAATGGTTTAAACAATCCATGGTCACTTAGAATGACAATGGATAATATCAAACTTACAGAGGGTCATATTTATAATATTTCATTTAAGGCAAAAGCTACATCAACTAAGTATTTTAACCTTGCATTTAATACAGGTTCAGGTGACTATATGTTTGGTGAAACAGAAGCAGAACTTGGAACTGATGAAAAGACATTTACATACACCGAATTTAAGAGCCAGGCAACAACATCTTTACAGATGGTTATCTCATTAGGAGCTTTCCCGGTTGTAAATGAAAATGTAAAGGCTAAAGAAGCAAACTGGACAGGTACAGTTACATTCTCAGATATTACTTTTGAAGATTTAGGTGTTGATCCGGATTATGAAAAGGCACCGGAAATTCCAACAGAAAAACCTACAGTTAAGCCAACTGAGAAACCTACAGTTAAGCCAACTGAGAAACCTGCAGTAAAACCTACAGTTAAGCCAACAACAAAGCCTACTGTAAAAACACTTGCAAAGGTTAAAGGTCTTAAGGCTGTAAACAAGAAAAAAGGAACTGTTAAGCTTTCATGGAAGAAGGTTTCAAAGGCTAAGAAGTACCAGATTAAGGTTGGAAGCAAGACATATAGCGCAAAGAAGAATACATTAACAGTTAAGAAACTTAAAAAGGGTAAGAAATACACATTTAAGGTTCGTGCAATTGCAAGTGGATACAAATCAAGTGCATGGGTTAAAAAGTCAATTAAAATTAAAAAATAATTTTTGACAGCATACTATATAAATGTTACCCAATGCTTATGCATTGGGTAACTGTTTAATAACAGGTAATTTATCAATTTGTTCAGGAGGACAAGAAGTGAGAAAAGGATTTTTAAAGAAAGTATCATCAGTTGCTTTAGCTCTTACTATGGTAGTTGGTTCAATTAATATTGTTCCGGCTGCATCACATGCCAGCAATGGAGCTAATGTTGCTTCAAATATTACATGGAACTATTTTTCAATAATTCCTGCGGATGGAAAAGAATCAAGCTTAGATAAGCTTCATAATGGACATGTAGATGGAGAAGATGGTAAGAAGGTTAAGTATTGTTGGTATCATGCATTGACACATATTAGAACTGAGGATTATCCTAATGGTCAGGTTCCTTTAGGAGATTTTGCAACACAGGGATGGGTTGCACCGGGAGCAACAGCTTCTAAAGCTCAGTTTTGGGCAGCTAATACAGGATGGGACGGACAGTATAATGAACGTGACGGCTCATTAGTAGGTGATAATCCGTACGGACTTAGATTTTATACATCAAATATTCCTGTAGAAAAAGGTCGTACATATACTGTATCTTTCAAATATAGAAGTACACTTAAAGGTAAGAAAACTATATATGAAAAAGATGAATACGGTGATTACAAATACGATGAAAACGGTGAAAGAATTCCGGTATTAGATGAAAATAATGATCCGATACAGGAAGATAATTACATTAAGCACATAGGTTTTAATGTTATTAATCCTGCCAATAATAACGGTTTAGATTTAACTTCATATTCAGGATGTACATCAGGTGGAAGTATTGAAGCAGATAGCAGTGTTGAAGGCGAAAAGACTGTAAAGGTAACAGTAAAGGTTCCAAAGACATATGCAGGAAACGCAATATGTGTTCAGTTTACAGCTGGTTCATATATTACAACATATCCTGATGAAACAGCAATGAAGGGTAGTCTTTTTGTTGATGATTTCAAAGTTACAGCAGGTAACCAGTATACAGTTAAGTACATATGTGGAAATCAGTCATATACAGAGCATGTTAATGCCGGAGAAAAGGCATCAGGACATCAGTTCGCTGTAAAGGGAAAGACATTCTCTGCATACAAAGTAGGTTCATCAAAATACAATCTTTCTACACCTGTAAAGGGCAACTTAAATATTACATGTGTTTACACAGCTACAAAGAAGCCGGGTAAGGCAAAAGTAACATTTAAGGCTGCAAAGAAGAGTGCTAAATTAAGATTTAAGAAGCTTTCTAATGCAAAGGGATACGAAATTAAGTATGCTAATAACAGCAAAATGAAAAAGGCTAAAACAAAGACAACAACAAAATCAAGTATAGCAATTAAGAAGTTAAAATCAGGAAAGAAGACATATTTCCGGGTTAGAGCATACAATTTAGATTCAGCAGGAAAGAAAGTATACAGCAAAAAAGTTGTAAAGAAATCTATTGTTATTAAATAATTAGATTTTAAATATTTGAAAGGGTGGAAGGGTTATATATTTAAATAACTTTTTCTGCCCTTTTATTTATAGGCATTTGTTAGGGTTTATGATGAAAATGCTGGGAGGTTTTCATAATTTATATGGAGAAAATGAAAAAAATATTGGCTATGGTTTTATCCGTTACATTATTATTTTCAGGAATGATATTTGACAATACGTTAACTAAGGCAGACGAGACAAATACCTGGTCAGGTGAAGCAATAATAAGCCCGGAACAAAATAAGTTAATTGGTGCGGGATATATTGATATTAAATGGAATAATACATTGGAAAATGTAAAGCAGTATAAGGTCTATATTGACGGAACATTAAAAAAGACAATGTCACCATCAGGGGACATTATGAAATTTGAATTTTATACTACCAATGTGAAGGGATATACAGCACAAATTGTTGCAGAATTAAAGGATAACACTGTTGTAAAATCAGATGTAAGAAATTTTTATGTAACAAAAAAAGGAATATGTGTCAACCGAAAAGATATGGGAGCAGCAGTTGATCCGGCATCAATGAATATCGGATGGTATTATGACTGGGACTATAAATCATTAAAAGACTGGAATTATAAAAATAAAAAATTTTATGATTTAGAGTTTGTTCCTATGATTTGGGGAGACGATTCAGTAGATATTTCTAAAAGATGTGAGTATGCCAACAGAAAAGGTTACAAATATATGTTGTCATATAATGAGCCGGATTTAAAATTGGAATCAAATAAGCAGCCTGATACAATGAGATACAGATGGAATGAAATGATTGACAGCAAAGGAAGTCTCAGATTAGGTTCTCCTGCAACAGAAACATTTCAGATTAATTCTGACAAGTGGTGGACACCATTTTGGAATGGCTTAAATCAAACGCAGAAAAATAATATGACATTTATTGCAGTGCATGCATATCAGCATTATTATGACAATGCTGACACGGCATTAGAGTATCTTCATACAATAGATGAAATATATGCAAAATACAAAAAGCCTATTTGGATTACTGAGTTTGCAGTAGCGGATTCAGGAAATGTATTTAATCCTAAAAACGCCAAGCATAATGCACAGGTTCAGGAATTTATGAAAATTGTTCTTAAGGGATTAAATGAAAGAAGCTATGTTGAAAGATATTCATGGTTTGATTTTAATCCGGAAGATTCAAAAACAGGTGCTTCAGGTATTTATTATTATGATACGGGAAAGCTTACAACCTTAGGACAGATATATGCAAATATTGGAAATCCGGCAGGATATAATGCTAAAAAGTATAATGTATTATATACAACTTCAAAGAATACATCCATGGCTTCCTGCGTTGCGGCAGTGCCTACTACAGTTTATAGTGTGACAGCTAAAAAGAAGGCCTTTAGCTATAGCATAAAATCTGTAAAAAGAGCCGCAGGATATCAGGTTCAGTATTCATTAAACAAGAAGTTTAGCACAAAGAAAAAATACAAAACAAAAACAAAGAATATTTCAGCAACAAGTGCTACAGTTAAAAACGGCACAATTAAAAAGCTAACAAAGAAGAAAACGTATTATGTAAGAGTGAGAGCTTACAAAGTAATTAATGGAAAGAAATACTATTGTAAGTGGAGCAAAACAAATAAAGTAAAAATAAAAAAATAGAACCATATTAAGGGGTGGTAATGCCGCCCCTTAATTAATATCATAAGATTGGATTTAGAGTATTATGTTAAAAAGCAGAAAGAAAGTAATTATGGGGATTTTATTATTAGGACTAATAATAGTATCTCTTGTGGCAGGTTTTAAAATAAATGACAAGAATCGAATACAAAAAATTAATGCAAATAAAAGCAGCTGGAAGGAAAATGCCATAACCTTTCCTGAGGCAGGAACACTACAACCGGCAGGATATATTACAATAAATTGGAACAGTGCTGAAAAAATAGGTAAGGTTAAAAAGTATGTAATTTATGCAGATGATAAAAAAATAGCAGAAACTAACGGAAAAACCACTACCTATGAGTATTACACCACAGAGGTTAAGTTACATAAGATATACATAGAGGCACAAATAGAAAAAGGCTCGAAAATTTATTCTGATGTTATTCCTTTTTACGTGAATAAAAAGGGATTGTGCATGAATAAGGATATGGCAAGAAATGTTGATGCCGGTAACTGGGGAGTTTCATGGTATTATAACTGGAGCATAACCAAACATAATTTCACCAGTTTTAGAGATTTACAGTTTGTGCCAATGATGTGGACAACAGCACCTACAGATAAGCAGGAAATATCGGTATTGCCTAAGCTGGGATATAAGTATGTGCTGGCATTTAATGAGCCGGATTTGGAAGAACAGTCCAATATATCAGTAGAAGATGCAGTAGAGGGAATGAAGGCATTTATGAATCAGGATATTTATGTAGGTTCTCCTGCCACGGCATTATGTCCTCCATGGTCAGATGACTGGTTTGTGCCATTTATGAAACAAATGAAAAAAGAAAAAATGGATGTTGATTTTATACCTATTCATCATTATTGGAACTGGTGGAATGAAGAGGGGGTACAGGCATTTTTAGATTTAGTTGACAAAACATGGGAGATGTATCACAAGCCAATTTGGATAACGGAATTTGCCATAAGTGGTGTTCCTTACAGAACAAAGCAAATGAGACAATCAGTTATTGATTATATGAAGGGTGTTATTCCTGAATTAGATAAAAGAGATTATGTGGAGAGGTATTCATGGTTCTCTTTTAATCCTACAGATTACAGAAACGGAGGTTCCGCATTACTTGATATAACTACAGGTGAAATTACGGATTTAGGAAAACTATATCAGAGCCTTGGAATGCCTGAAGGATATGAAAATAGTAGTAAAGTTAAAAAAGAAAAAAATACACAAAAAGATATAGTAAAATAATGACATAATTAACTAAAAAAACATATAATAAATAAAAGTATTTTAGTTGACACTATTTAATGTCAGTGTTATTATAAACATAGTTGAACGATAGTAGAGGTTGCGCTAATTATTAGTAGGTTATATGATGTCCCGGAGGCAGATGACTATAGCAGAAAGGATGCGGCGCCGAAGGAGATGGTTTCCGGAGATTGTTTCCTGGGTATGTGGTTAACAGCCATATGACTGTCATACATATTTTATGTATGGGGAGCTACTTATAAGTTTTATATCAGAATTCTTATAAGGAGCTTATTTTAAGCTCCTTTTACTATGGTTTACAAGTACATATAAAATATAGGAGGAATAGAAAATGTCTATTTTTACAGGTGCCGGTGTAGCCATTATTACACCTTTTAATGAAGATGGTTCAGTTAATTATGAAGAGTTTGGGAGAATTATTGATGACCAGATAAGTGGTGGTTCAGATGCCATTATTGTATGTGGTACAACAGGTGAGTCATCAACAATGGATCACGATGAGCATATTGAAGTAATTAAGTATTGTGTAGAAAAGGTAGCAGGAAGAGTTCCTGTTATTGCAGGCTCAGGTTCAAATTGTACACGTGAAGCCATAAATATTTCGAAGAGAGCTGAGGAGGTTGGAGCTAACGGACTTCTTTGTGTTACACCATATTACAATAAGTGTACCCAGGAAGGTCTTTACCAGTATTATAAAGCTATTTCAGATGCAGTTAATATTCCGATTATTATGTATAACATACCGGGAAGAACAGGCACAACTATCCAGCCTGAAACAGCAGTAAGAATTGCAAAAGAAGTTAAAAATGTAGTAGCTATTAAGGAAGCATCAGGAAATATTTCAGCTGTTGCTAAATTAGCAGCTTTAGCAGACGGATGTATTGATATATATTCAGGAAATGATGACCAGGTACTTCCTATATTATCATTAGGAGGAAAAGGTGTTATTTCAGTGTGGTCACATGTTGCTCCAAAGAAGGTTCATGATATGGTATACGCATATTTAAACGGAGATACAGCTACAGCTACAAAGCTTCAGTTAGAGGCTATAGATGTGATTGGAGCATTATTTTGCGAAGTAAATCCTATACCTGTTAAGGCAGCTATGAATATGTTAGGTTATAAGGCAGGTCCCGTAAGAGCACCTCTTACTGAATTATCAGATGCTCATAAGGAATTACTTAAAAAGGCATTAAAGGATTACGGAGTCCTCTAAAGAGCATTTTACATTTAGAAGAAAAATCTAAACACGGAGGTTAAAGATGGTTAATGTTATAATGCACGGATGTAATGGCAAAATGGGAAGAGTCATTACCAATCTTGTGTCACAGGACAATGATATAGAAATTGTAGCCGGTGTAGATGCTTATACAGGTATAGATAATGAATATCCGGTATTTACTTCAATAAAGGAGTGTACCGTAAAGGCAGATGTAATAATTGATTTTGCTGTCACATCGGCGATTGACAATTTATTAGATTATTCTGTCAGCACTAAAACACCTGTGGTTATATGTACAACAGGACTGTCTGCAGAGCAGCTTGAAAAAGTGAACGAGGCCAGCAAAAAGGTGGCAGTTCTCCGTTCAGCTAATATGTCATTAGGTATTAATACACTTATGAAACTTTTAAAAACTGCTACGGAAGTTTTAGCTAACAGAGGTTTTGATATTGAAATTGTGGAAAAACATCACAATCAGAAGGTTGATGCTCCTAGTGGAACAGCGTTAGCCCTGGCAGATTGTATGAATCAGGTTTTAGATAATCAGTACGATTACACCTATGACAGAAGCACTGTACGCCAGAAGAGAGCTAAAAACGAAATTGGAATTTCAGCAGTTCGTGGTGGCACAATTGTAGGTGAACATGAAGTTATCTTTGCAGGAATAGATGAAGTTATTGAAATTAAGCATACAGCATATTCAAAGGCAATTTTTGCTAAGGGAGCCATTGATGCAGCTAAGTTCTTAAAAGGAAAAGAAGCCGGATTATATGACAGTTCCGGCAGCGTTGAAAGAACTTGAAAAGATAGAAATGGTGCGTCAGTTGGACAATGTATACAGGCTGGATCATGCAGTAACGGCTAATCAGAAAACAATATTAAATGCGTTTGGACTGGATGCAAATCACATAAAATACTATGCATCCGAGTTAAGTAAAGAATTAAAAAAGGCGGAATAG
>NZ_CAKVZL010000078.1:0-10220 GCF_934835595.1 Eubacterium sp. AF15-50 | reverse complement strand
TCCTCAGGAACCTTTGTCTCAACAATCAGGTAAAGTCCAAGGTCAAGATTGTCCTTTGATGTTACACCCGTGTCTGATGTAAGGTCCATTGCTGTTCCGCCCTTTGCATACTCCTCCAATTTGTTCTTTGCTTCAATGCCCTTTTTTAATGTGTCTGATAATGCACTGTTGATTTTGTCTGATGTAAAATAGCTTTTTCCATTTATTACTTTTTTGTCACTGTCTGATAAACCAAGAATTGTCTGAAGTTCTTCCGGTATTTCATACTTAATGCTTACCACACCGTTGTCCTCATCCTGAGCGATGTCTCCGACCTTTATGTATGTAAACTCAACGCCCTTTATGGCATATTTCTTAAGTGCATCTTCCGCTGCACTGTTCTTCTTTCCGTCTGACACAAAGCTGTCGGTGTCAACACTGTCATTACCTGCTGCGGTCATGTCATACTTGTGTATAGTAATGCTTCCCTTTTTGGTACTGTCAATGGTTGTATCATCTGCAAAAACCACTGAACCCATGCACAGCGACATGATAAGCGCCATGCTCATTAATGCTGAAATAAGTTTCTTAACTACTACCACGTAATATTCCTCCATAATTTAACTATAATATTCAAAATATTTACTAATAGTTGTAAATCTAAACCAGTGCTATATAGTAGATGCAAACAAAGAGCTGAAAAATCTACGAAGTTAAGCTGTCCTTAAAATTAAGCTACCGTCTAACATGGCTGTCCGGTTCTCCGACTAAACCCACTACACCTGGTCTAAATTTTTCCTATTATGAAATGTCACTTCCGGCATGCGTCGGAAATTTTCTGATTTAAATCCAATAAACTTTTAATATTTACATGTAATTTTTTAATGTACATACTTTACATTCACATATTCATTATATATTTGCACCTTTTTATGTGATTGTATTATTTGATATTACGCGTATTTATATATCATATGATACTCGGTACATTTTTAATACTACATCATTTCTTATAGTAAATCAATCACTTTTTGTTATTTTTTATAAATATTTTGTAACTTTCTATTGGATTGTGGGTTTTGATAAGTATAAATTGCGTAGTGATAAAAAAATTGGGATGTATTAGCAGACATCATACTCTTCAAAATAAATATTTTCTATTTTAGGCAAAAAAACACATGTAAGGCTGACATTACATTACAACCACTACATGTGTTCTGATTTTACTGTATTTAATTTTTTCTTCCTGCAAGAGTTCTGCACTTTTCTGTATCTCGCTGTATCTGCTGCTTCAACTCTTCCATGTTACTAAAGGTTCTCTCCGGTCTTATGAAATCAAAAAATAACACCTGTATTATTTCACCGTATACGTCTCCTTCATAATCCAAAATATTAGTTTCAACCTTTATCTTCTTTCCACTTTCCACTGTAGGATTTACCCCTACATTGGTTATGGAGTCAAATTTTTCGCCATTTATAACCACCTTGGTTCTATAAACACCGTTAGGCGGCAACAACTTTACTGCCTCGGGAATAATATTAGCCGTAGGGAAATTTATTGTTCTTCCCAGCTGTTTGCCATGCTCAACCCTTCCAATAACACTATAAGGGTGGTCCAGCATCTCATTAACCTCTGCCATATCACCTTTTGATATTTTCTCCCTAATGGATGTACTGCTAATATCTTTGTTGTGATACTGCTCTTTTTCCACCACAATCAGATTATATCCATATTTTTTCTGGTTACTGCGAAGGAACTCCACATCCCCCTTAGCCATTGCTCCAAAGTGAAAATCCGTTCCACAAACTATAGTTGTGGCACCGATTTTTTCTTTTAAAATATCCTTAACAAACATTTCAGGTGTTAATGCAAGAAACTCTTTTTTCATGGGCATCTTCATATACACGTCAATGTTTTGTTGTTTGCAAAGCATCTGCTTTTCCGATTCTGTTACAATAGTCTTGTTGGCATTGTCCTCTAAAAAAGCTTTAGGAGAGGTTTCAAAGGTCAATACAACCTTCTGCCTTCCATTGGCATTTTTCCTTATTTCCTCAAAGAGTTTTTCGTGACCCTTATGTATGCCGTCAAACTTTCCTATTGTAACAATTGTATTCTTTAGTTTTATATTATCAGTTATTGAAATACACTGCATATTTTCTCCTTAATCAATTACGTGAAATATGCCCTGTTACAAGCCTTATAAAAACATCTTCACCGATTTATATATCTGTTTTTCGCTGTTAAACTTATATAATCCTATAAATTCTCCCTCAGAAGTATACACTCTTACAATCTGTCCATCTTCATGGTTCATTTTTAAAAATGTATTTCCGGATGTAAAAATATTACCATTATATACAAGCTTTTCAGCGCCTTTAGACACCATGCATTTTGAATAATTTTCCAGCATTTCATCCACCGGTGTAATATAATCCTCCAATGTATTATTATCTCTGAATTCTTCAATCTGCTTTAGGGTTATACTGTCTTCAACACTAAATCTTTCCACCTTGGTTCGCACCAGCTTCTCCATACAGCCACCAACTCCTAAGTCCTTTCCTATATCATGACACAAAGTTCTGATATATGTTCCCTTAGAGCATGTAACATGTAAATCAACCCTTGGAAGTTCCATTTTAGTTACCGTTATATCAATTATTCTGCAATGTCTTGCAGGTCTCTCAATAACTTCTCCACGTCTTGCCAGATTATATAACTTTTCACCACCTATTTTTATGGCTGAAAACATTGGTGGAATCTGGTCGTAATCGCCAATATAACTTTTTATGGTTTCAAAAACCTTATCCTCTGACAGTTCCATAATACTATCAGTATCCGCCTTACTTATTACTTCCCCTGAAGTATCCTGGGTATCTGTATCTAACCCCAGCAATAATGTTGCATTATATGTTTTATCCTTTTCAGATAAAATATCACACAACTTAGTTGCCTTGCCTAAACATACGGGAAGCACTCCCACCGCATTAGGATCAAGAGTGCCCATATGACCTATTTTTTTCTGTTTTAAAATTCCCCTAAGTTTTGCCACAACATCATGAGATGTAAAACCCGGTTCTTTATATACGTTAATTACACCATTAATCATATATTTATTCCTTATCAATATTCATTACAAATCTTCTTTTATTGATGACAATACCTTTGCAACCACTTCATCTAAAGTGCCTTTTACTTCAAATCCGGCAGCCCTTACATGTCCGCCACCACCGAAACTCACTGCAATTTTGCTTACATCCACATATTTTTTTGAACGGAGGCTTATTTTATAAGTATCCTCCTTTAACTGGTATGCAAACATAGCGACCTCCACACCATCAACATTTCTTATGGAAGCGATTACTGCATCTAAATCATTTGTGGTAACATTATACTTCTTCATTGTATCAAAAGTGCAAACTCCATATATGCACTTTCCTTCCATACAAAGCACTGTTTCGCTTTGTATTTTCGCCGTAACCATCATCTGGTTATAGGTTTTTCTGTAAAATGTTTCCTCTAAAATTTCATTTGGCTTAACGCCAAAATCTATCATTTTTGCTGCAATGCGCATAGTCTCAGCCGTTGTGCTCTGAAATCTGAAAACTCCTGAATCATGAGCAATTCCCATATACATGGGATCAGCAACAGTTTTATCAAATTTGTCCTCATCTAAAACATTAAATAAAACCTCACTGGCAGAACTTGCCTCTGCCACAATATAGTTATAATCCGCATATCCTTTATTGCTTTCATGATGATCTATACAAGCTGTACGCCTTGCATTAGTGAAGAACTCCTCATTCTGACCTAACCGGTCTAAACTTGCAGTATCAAGGGATATAAACAAATCATAAACCGTACCATCATATCCACTGGTATCTATTTCTTTAACACCCTTAATAATATCAAATTTGCTGTCGACATATTCCAGATAAACTTTAACTTGTAAATCCGGTCTGTTTTTTTTCAGATAATTATAAAGAGCCATGCATGAGCCTACGCAATCTCCATCCGGTCTTACATGCCCTGCAATTCCCACAGTTTTAGAATCACCTATAATCTCATCAATCTTCTTCATTCTTTACCTTTACTCTTCATTCTTTCTAACATCATCAATTAACTTAGACATTCTCATTCCATACTCAATAGACTCGTCCATAATAAACTTAATCTCCGGAGTATTTCTAAGATTTACCGTTCTGGCTAATTCCCTGCGGATAAAACCTGCAGCACTTTTAAGTCCTGCCAATGTTTCAGCCTTTGTTTCATCGTCGCCTAAAACGCTAATATATGCCTTACAGTATTTAAGATCCGGTGTGACCTCAACTGCGGTCACACTGGTCATTATTCCCACTCTCGGATCTTTAAGTTCTCTGATAATGTTACTTAATTCTCTTTGAACTTCCCCGTTAATACGGGTATTTTTTATACTATTCTTTCTCATTCTTCTTACCTCGGTACTTCTACCATAATATAAGCTTCAACCTGGTCGCCTTCGGCAATTTCATTAAATCCGTCAAATACAAGTCCACATTCATATCCTGCCTTAACTTCCTTGACATCATCCTTAAATCTCTTAAGAGATGCAACAGGTCCTTCAAAAATCTGTTTTCCTTCTCTTGTTACTCTTGCCTTGCAACCTCTTTGCATTGAACCATCTAATACATATGAACCGGCAATATTTCCAATACCTGAAGCCTTGAAAATCTGGCGGATTTCTGCATGACCGATAACCTTTTCTTCATAAATCGGTTCAAGCATCCCCTTCATTGCACGCTCAATATCATCTATAGCTGTATAAATTACAGAATATAATCTAAGGTCAACATTTTCATTCTTTGCTGTTTCTTCTGCTCTTGCGTCAGGCTTAACATTAAATCCAAGAATAATTGCGTTAGATGTTGATGCAAGTATAACGTCTGATTCGTTAATTGCACCTACACCACCATGAATAACCTTAACTTCTACTTCGTCATTAGATAACTTAATAAGACTCTGCTTAACAGCTTCTACTGAACCCTGAACGTCAGCCTTAATAATAATATTAAGTTCCTTAAGTTCTCCGGCTTCAATCTGTGAATTAAGGTCATCTAATGAAATTCTAAACTTATTGCTTTCCATAAGTTTAGCCTTGCTATCCTCAACAAATGTATTAGCAAAATCCTTAGCTTCATTTGCTGTCTTTGTTGAAACAAATACTTCACCGGCATTTGGCACTCCGTTGAGTCCTAAAATTTCCACAGGAGTAGATGGACCTGCTGACTTAATTCTGTTACCCTTATCATCTGTCATAGCTCTGACTCTGCCGTGATTTGCTCCGGCTGCAATATTTGCTCCAATATTTAATGTACCCTTCTGTACTAAAACTGTAGCAACCGGTCCTTTACCCTTGTCAAGCTTAGCTTCAATAACAATACCTCTTGCCTCACGGTTAGGATTTGCCTTAAGCTCTAATACATCTGCCTGAAGCAATACCATTTCAAGAAGGTCATCAATACCTTCCTTAGTGTGGGCTGATACAGGAACCATTTCTACATTTCCACCCCAGTCTGAAGCTAAAAGTCCGTGCTCTGCAAGTCCCTGCTTAACTCTGTCAATATTTGCTCCCGGCTTATCAATCTTATTAATAGCTACTATAATTTCAATTCCTGCTGCCTTAGCATGGTTAATAGCTTCAACAGTCTGTGGCATAACACCGTCATCTGCTGCAACTACAAGAATTGCAATATCTGTTGACTGTGCACCACGCATACGCATTGCCGTAAATGCCTCATGTCCCGGTGTATCAAGGAATGTTATTGTTCTGTCATTAATTTTAACAACAGATGCACCAATATGCTGTGTAATACCACCTGCTTCACCTGAAATAACATTAGTTTGCCTGATGGCATCAAGAAGTGATGTTTTACCATGGTCAACGTGTCCCATTACACATACAACAGGAGGTCTTTTAACCATAAGGCTCTCATCCTCTTCGTCCTCTTTAAGAAGTTCTTCGATAATATCTACCTTTTCTTCTTTTTCACACATAATATCATAGCCCATAGCTATTTCTTCTGCACTGTCAAAATCAACCTCAGTATTTACCGTAACCATTTTTCCTTCAAGGAATAATTTCTTAATAATAGCTGATGGCTGCATTTTCATCTTTTCAGCAAGCTGGGCAATTGTAATGAAATCAGGTACTTCAATAACCTTGATTTCCTCTTTCTTTTCTTCTTTCTTCTTTGGCTTTTCCATTACAGGTTTTGAAAGGTCAATTCTCTTTCCATTCTTGCCCTTTCTTCCGCCATCTTCGTAATTCTTCTTATTACGCTCCTGTCTGTCCTGACGAATCTTGTTTTCTCTTGACTTTCTGTTCTTATCCTGAATTGGTTCTGCCGGAGTATCGTTTCCTCTGTCATTTCTTCTGAAATCACGTCTGTCGTCATTTCTGTTGTCATTTCTGTTATTTCTGTTCTGGAAATTTCCACCGTTTCTGTTATCACCACGATTTCCGTTACGGTTGTTTCTGTCGTTATTTCCATTTCTGTCACGGAAGTTGCCGTTATTTCTGTCATTGTTACGGTTTCCGTTTCTGTCATTTCCACCACGATTTCTGTCATCATTTCTGTTATCGTTTCGGTTATTTCTGTTCTGGAAATTTCCGCCATTTCTGTTATCACCGTTTCTGTCATTATTTCTGTTGTCACCACGGTTTCCGTTACGGTTATTTCTGTCATTATTTCCAAATCTGTCGCCATTTCTCTTTCCGTTACGGTTATCATTTTTAGGCTGGTTATTTCTCTGCTGTCTGTTATCAGGCTTTGCTGTCTCTTTCTTTTCCGGCTCTGCCTTTTTAACATCGGCTATTTTTTTGTCCTCAACTTTAACATTCTTGTTTTCTTCAGTCATCTGTGTCTCTTCTTTTTTCTCTATTGCTTTTTCATTTTTTTCTTTATTTTCCGGCTTAACTGTTTCAGATTTTTCTTCTGTTTTTTTCTCAACCGGTTCCGCCTTAACTTCAGGCTTTGACTCCGCCTTTATCTCCGGTTTAACTTCTGCCCTAGTTTCAACCTTTGATTCCGCCTTTACTTCCGGCTTAATTTCAGATTTAACCTCCGGCTTAACCTCTGTCTTAGTTTCAACCTTTGGCTCCGGCTTTACTTCCTCTAAACTCTTTGCAACTTCTTCTACCTGCTCAGATGACTTTGAGTGATGCTTATGCTCACCTTCGCTGTGTCGTCTTCGTCTTCTCTCGCCTTTTCCATGTCGCTCCCCTGTCCTTACAATACCTTTACTGGTAATTAAAACTCTAGGCTTTGACTTTTCTTCTTTTTTAGCATCTTCATCAGATGATGTTCCATCACCCTTTTGGGCGAACTTTTTCTTTACATATTCTATATTGTCATCTTCTATTGAACTTGCAGGTAATACTTCGCCTTTCTCACTAAGCGCCGTAACTATATCTGCACTTTTTATATCTAATTCCTTAGCTAACTCTCGTACTCTCATTTTTGCCATTTAGCTACCTCCATTTTAATTATTTTCCGTTAATATGTTAATAATTGACTTACTAAAGCCTTCATCTGATATTGCTATGGATGCACGTTCCTGATTCCCTGTAGCCTTTCCCAGCTGGCTGCGACTGCCACAAACAAAAACCGGTATTTTATAAAAATCACATTTATTAGTAAACAATTTCTTTGTATTGTCCGATGCATCTTCCGATACAATAACCAGTTTTGCTTTTCTCTCTTTCACTGCCTTTTCCACTGAAAATTCACCTGAAAAAGTTTTGCCTGCCTTAGTTGCTAAACCTATCATGGAAAAAACTTTGTCCGGTACATCATTTTTTAAAACACTATTCATTTACATCACCTAATTCCTTTTTAAGCTGCTGATAAACTTCCTCACTTATCTGTGAAATCTTAAGTGTCTTTTCCAGCCCCTTGTTTTTAACTGCCTTTTCAAGGCATTCTTCATTAGGACAAATGTAAGCGCCTCTGCCGTTTTGTCTTCCGGTAACGTCTACAAATACGTTTCCTTCCTTATCACGGACAACTCTGATTAAATCTTTTTTGTTTTTTACCTGTCTGCACCCGGTACAAGTTCTTGTAGGGATTTTTTTCACCTGACCCATAACACTATCTCCTATGCCTGCTCTGTTTCTGAAGGTTCTTCTGTTTCTTTCTCGTCGTCATATTCTTCTTCGTCGTATTCATCATCGTAATACTCATCATCATAGTATTCATCGTCATAATACTCGCCATCGTAAAACTCTTCTTCATCATAGTAGTCTTCATCATTAAACTCATACTGAATATTTTCAGCCTTAGCCTGTGACTCACTCTTAATGTCAATTTTAAATCCTGTAAGTTTAGCTGCAAGTCTTGCATTCTGTCCTTCCTTACCGATTGCAAGAGACAACTGAAGATCAGGGACAACTACCAATGCTTCCTTATTATCCGGATCAGCAAGAACCGCTACTACCTTTGAAGGGCTTAACGCATTTTCAATTAAAATGGCCGGATTGTCACTCCAGTTTATAATATCCATCTTTTCATCCTGAAGTTCATCTACAACAGCATTTACTCTTGCGCCGTTCATACCTACGCATGCACCTACGGCATCAACATTCTTATCGTTAGACCATACCGCAATTTTTGTTCTTGAACCTGCCTCTCTTGCAATGCTCTTAATTTCAACTGTTCCGTCCTGAATTTCAGCAACTTCCTGTTCAAATAATCTCTTTACAAGTTCAGGATGAGTTCTTGATACAACTACTCTTGGTCCCTTACCGTTATCCTTAACTTCAGTTACATATAACTTAATTCTGTCATTTGGTCTGAAGAATTCTCCCGGTGACTGCTCTTTTTCCATAAGAACTGTATCTATCTTTCCTAAGTTAATACTGATATTCTTTCCGTTTATTCTCTGTACAATACCTGTTATTATATCGTTTTGCTTCTCATAATATTCCTGATAAAGGCTCTTTCTTTCCTCTTCACGCATTTTCTGTAAAATACCGTTCTTTGCACTTTGTGCGGCAATTCTACCAAAATCTCTTGCCTGAATTTCTACATTAACAGTATCATCTATGTCATAGCCTGCCTTAATGCTTCTTGCATCTTCTAAGGAAATCTCTGTAACAGGATCATTTACTTCTTCAACAACCTTTTTCTGTGAGTAAATGTGAAAATCACCTGTTTCTCTGTCCATTGTTACAACAACATTATCTGCTTTATTAAAGTTATTCTTATATGCCACTACCAAATTACTTTCAATTGCCTCAAATAATGACTCTTTACTAATACCTTTTTCCTTTTCCAACAATTCTAATGCTGCAATTAACTCTTTGTTCATTTTTTTATTATCCTCCTAAAAATCAATGGTTAATCTGACAAGTGAAACATTTACCCTGTCAATATTTATTTCACTACCGCTTTCATCTTCGATAGTAATAGTATCTTTATTATATGCCTTAAGCAATCCTACATACTGCTTGTTGCCATCAATGGCTCTGTATAAGTGAATTTCAATTTCCTCACCTATGCTTCTGTCAAAATCCTTATCCTTTTTTAGCGGACGTCCAAGTCCCGGAGAACTAACCTCTAAAATATAAGGGTCGCTGATGAAATCTTCTTCATCTAATAAATCACTTAATTTTCTGCTTACTGATTCTAAATCATTAATGGTAATCCCTCCCGGTTTGTCCACAAAAGCTCTTAAGTACCAGTTACTTCCTTCTTTTACATATTCAACATCAACAAGTTCAAAACCTTTCTCATCCACAATAGGCTGTAACAGGGCTTCTGTTTTCATTTCGTATTCTTCTCTTCTTGACACTAAGACCTCCTACTTTAACTTCCAACACAAAGGAGCGAACCTTTGTGGTTCGCTCCTTACTATCTAGTCAATATTCACCTTATTACTATAGACCTTTATTTTACGGGTGTCAACCCCTAATTAAAAACTTCTGCCTGCCAAACTTTCACCTGTCACAAATAAAAAACTCCTACCTGTCAGACAGATAGAAGTTCCTCCATAAGCAGCTCGTAGGGGAATTGAACCCCTGATTCCGCCTTGAGAGGGCGGCGTCTTAACCACTTGACCAACGAGCCTAAAAAATGTTACTGTATTATTATAACAATAAAGTGACATTTTGCAAGTACTTTTTGCTATAATTTTGAAATTTTGAAATTTGAAAGGAAACCTATTGATAATGGATTGGATATACGGAAAAACATTGCTTATAACC
>NZ_CAKVZL010000077.1:0-10330 GCF_934835595.1 Eubacterium sp. AF15-50 | reverse complement strand
GAACAGCAGGATTCAATACGGCAGATTTGACTTTACTCAGTGAAGTTGGGCAAATGCTTATCATTATGCTGATGCTCATCGGTGGCTCGCCTGGTTCCACTGCAGGTGGTATGAAAACGACAACTCTTGCAGTTCTCGTTTCATCGGCATTATCTGTATTTAGGAAAAAGGAACACACCCATTTTTTCGGCAGACAAATTCCAGATGGCACTATCAGAAATGCAGCTACAATTTTTTTGATGTATATCGTTTTATTTCTTGCTGGAGGAATGGTAATTAGTAGCATAGAAGATATTCCACTTATGACCGCTTTGTTTGAGACGGCGTCGGCAATCGGAACAGTAGGGTTATCGCTGGGAATAACTCCTGATCTGGGGCTTGTTTCCCATATAATCTTGATTTGCCTGATGTTTTTTGGCAGAGTGGGAGGATTGACCTTGATTTTTGCCACCATTTCTGAAAAAAAGCCTAACGGTTCAAAATATCCTCAGGAAAAAATTACAGTAGGAGAAATACATTATTGATATATATAATAGGAGTGATTGGTGTAATAAGTTTGATTTGCATATTGATAAAATATTAGCAATAATAAAAACGATTCAATACCATAATCCGTTGGAAAAATCAAGTCTTTATTGACGATATAATACATGATACAATCCCTACAATGTCGAATTATTTATATATTCGCACATTTTAACTACTAGATGAAGATTACAGAAATGGAGGGAAAAGTATTGAAGAAGGTAGTAAAAAGATTTATGGTACTTGTATTAGTGATAACATTAGCTACATGTAATACAGGGACTGGCTTTTCATTAGTAAAAGCAGAAGAAAAATTAGAAACAAAAGAAAAAACAGAATTAGGAAGCAATGTTAATAATGAGGGATATTGCAAGCCTGAAGTGGTAGAGGAAATTGTATCAGACAGAACAACAGACTCCACCACTTTTTTGTTGTCTAATGGGATGAAACAGACAACTTATTATTCAGATGACATTTATTTTGAAAATGAAAAAGGTCAGTTATCTGAGTATGATAATGAATTCGTAAAACTTGATAAAAGTGATAAAAAACAGGTTACAGATTCAGTGGAAGTAAAAGGAACAGAAAAGGAAAAATACAGTTATGTAAATAAGGAAGGAGATTCTAAGCAGTTTTTACCAAGCAGATTGTCAGAGAAAACACCAATAGTAATGGCAAAAGAGAACTGCATAGTATCTTTTTCACCGGCAGACGTGGAAGATGAAGATTCAGAAGAAAACATTGTGTCATCAGAAACTGAAAAAGTAAAATTGGATTCAAAGAGTGTGACAAGTGTATATGACGGAAGTAGGGAAGAAAAGAAAGTAATTGCCGGATACGAAGGGGAAAATAAAGCAACAGAACTGTCATATGAGTCATTGGAGCATGGATTAAAGGAAACCATTATTCTAAAAAATAAACCAAAGAGCAATGTTGTTTCCTTTAACATGACATTACAGGGATGTTACGCAAAAGTGGATGAAACAGGTGGTGGAATAACACTGTATTCTGAGGATGATGACATTGTGGGTGGAATGGAAGCACCGTTTATGGACGATGCCACTGAAAATAATTATTCAGAGGAAATACATTATGAATTAATAGAAATAAATGAAAAAGAAGGTGATGTGCACAGATACATTTTAAAACTGGTGATTGATGAAAAGTATCTGGAGAATGCAACATATCCGGTAGCAATTGATCCAACTGTTACATGGAATGGAACAACTGATCTTCCGGAGACATATGTGCTTAACAGTGCTAAAGGCACAAACTATTTTAGCAGTGGAGTAAAGACTTTTTCCGTGGGAAAGGGAAGTCAGGGTGTGTTCAGAACATATTTCAGAGCAAAGTCCCTTGCAAAAACAGTAAAAGATAAATACATAGACAGCGCAACACTTACGGTGTATGAAAACGGTTCAGGCGTAAATGGTTCAACAATATATGTAAAGCCGGCAGCTGCAAGTTTTAAATGTGGAACAGTCACATGGAATAATCAGCCGGGCGGAACAAGTGCAAATCTGGCATCATTTAAGTCAAAGGGCTCAGCAGATGCAAAACATGAAATCAATCTAAAGACATGGGCACAAAACGTGGCAAAGGGATCAGGTGATGGAAACAAGTGTTACGGACTGCTGTTTAAGGCAGGAAGTGATCATCTTCTTCATATGTAAGATTCTATGGAGCAAGAGCATCCGGTCATGTACCAAAATTAAAAGTAGTATATTATGATGCTCCTACAACAGCATCAGCGGTAACAGCCAAGTGCAGTAGTGATGCAAACAGAAGTTACCTAAAATCAGGTGAAAGTTTAAAAGTAAGTTAGGCGGGAATTTCTGCGCATGCGCTTTCTTATGTTCAATATAGAATCACGGACGCAGATGGCAATACACTAAGCGGACATGGATATTCCGCATCAACCAAGATAGGAACAACTGCCTCAGGAAACGCAACAATTAATGTGGGAGACCTGAAGAATGGAACCTATAAGGTTTATACTAGAGGAGTAGACAAGGGAGGAATAACAGGAACAGGAAAAAGTGCAACATTTCACATTGATAAGGCTAAACCTGTTTTTACAAAATTTGTAATTAAGGAAAGTACAAACACAAATACATACAGCGATAGTGAACCTGTATTGGAATATAGTGTGAAGGATGACAATTTTTATTGCGTTCAGGTCAGCGTAAATAACGGAAGTTATAAAAGTTTAAGTGATGACAAAGAAAGTGAAGATGAGGAAATATCAGGTCTGGTGTCCGGACAGGCAAACACAATTAAAGTAAGGGCAGTGGATAAGGCAGGAAACGTAAGTGACGTAAAAAGTTTTACATATTATTACGATGAAGATGCCCCGGTCATAAGTGCGTCAATTAATCCTAATACTAATAGCGAAAAAATGGATAACTCAGAGAAAAAGCCTGTATTGAAATATACAATAAGCGATAAGACATTAAAAAGTTATGAAGTAGAATTAAATGGTGAAAAGATAAATGTTAACGGTTCATCAGGGGAAGTGGAATTAAAGAATGTTGAAGAAGGAGAAAACAACATAAGCATTACTGCAACGGATAAGGCAGGTAATGGAGAAGAACAGGAGTTAACATATTATAGAGACACTGTCACACCAGAGGCAGGGTATGTTAAAGTTATACCAAAAACTGGATTTTTTAATACAAGTAATAAGCTTCCAATTGTTTATTGGAGTGGATTTAGTGATGATAATCTGTCAGAGATTCAAATAAAGATAAATGATGGAGAGTATAAGACCTTGGGACTAGACTCAAGTGGAGAAGGTCAGCTTCAGGGCGTTGATTTTTCAAAGGATGGAAAATACACATTAACTGTAAGAGCAGTTGATAAGGGGGGGAATGTTTCAAAAGAGGTAAGTTGTAACTATTATTATGAAACAGCGGACTATGAACTGGATGATTATACACCCGTAAATGTTTATGCAGTTGAACAGATTGGAGGAAACACAATCCTCAGATTTTCCACAAAGAGCGGAAAGTTCAGAGATGATGTTAAATATCAGGTATATAGGTCTGAAACACCAAATGTGGTAATAGACAATGATACACTTGTAAAGTCATACTCTTCAAAGGGAATGATAAAAGTATCAGGGGAAGAAGGAAAAACTTATTACTACAAGATAAGAACTGTTAAGAAAACAGAAAATGGAAACATTTATAGTGACTGTTCAGAAGAAATATCATCAGGGACAATTGGACTGGAAACAAAGAATAACAGACTTGGAAATAATTCGATGTTTACGTATTCATCCGTTTCAAATCCAAACGGAACAGGACAGATAGAATTGTCAAAAGGAAATTTCCTTTATGAGCAGGATGACATTTCACTTCCGGCAATAAGCATTCCGGTAAAGATAACAAGATATTATAATTCCAAATCGTTAAACAAATCATCCTTTGGATACGGATGGAACTGTGAATATGATGCTTATGTTTCAGAGTGTGATGACAAATATTATTATTCTGATGGAAGCAGGGCAGTCTATACCTTTGAAAAGCAAAACACACCATATATGAGTGAGTGTGTTGAGAATGCTGACATGAAACTGAAAACTGATGATGATGTGATAAACAAAACAGTTGAGAAGACAACAGGTGAAAAGGAAAACCTGGAAATAGATGTGCATTATAAGGTTACTGATAAGACAGGAGAAATATTAAGATTTGATGATGCGGGAAGACTTGTCTTAATTGAAGAAGCAAATAATAACTTTGTTTGTATTTCATACAATGAAAAAGACGGGAAAATCAAATCGGTATCAACAGACAAAGGTCAAAAGGCTGTCTTCTCTTATAATGAAGAGGGACTTGTCAGTAAAATATCAGTTGAGGATAATGCATACGGGTATTCTTACACATATGAGGATTCTCATCTTGTAAAGGCAACATATCAGGGAACAAACGGAAAGAAAATTGAGTATAAATATTCCTATAAAAACGGATTACTGTCAGACATTGTAGATGCAAATGGAAACAGCTACCTGTTAGAGTATAATGCAAATGGAACAATAGGAAAATATGTAAAACCAAATGGAGAACATACTAAATATTCATATGGTTATTCAGAGGGAGAAAAACTTTCCAAAGCAGTTGTTTCATCATACAATGGTTCAGGTGAAGACAAAAAGTTATCCTCAGAGACATACTCTTTTGCAGGGGATGGAAGAGTTACAGAGAAAAAGGATGGAAGTGGCAATGTAACCACATATGAATATGATAAGGAAAAGAAATCCTTAATAACAAACACAGCGGAAAAATCATGTTATTATGCACTGGAAAATAACAAGGTTGTGAAAAAGAATGCAAGCGAAAAGGAGAATACGGAATATTATCCAAATGGAAACATTAAGAGCGAAAAAGATTCATCAGGCAACATAATCACTTATGAATATAATGACACAAGAAATGATTTTACAAAAGTTCAGCCTACACAAAGCATTACTAAAGATTCAAATAACAACATCATTTCAAACAGGAAATATGAATATGATGAAAAAGGTAATATTTTAAAGGAAACGGATTTCGTCGAAAAGAAAATCACAAGGTATGAGTACAGTAAAGACGGAAGTGGTCTGGTTAAAAAGGTCACGGAAACTCTGGTAGAGAATACAAATAATGAGGCAAACGGCATAAAGTTCAGTGTTGAAGATACGGAATACAATGAGGTCGGTGACGAAAAAAATGAAAATTCAGTAGAAGGAACAGTAGAGGAGCAGGTTGAATATACTTATGACAGGTATGGGAATGTAATTGAGGAACTCGATAAGAAATCAGGGAACAAAACACAGTATGAATATGATGATTTCTTTAGAACAATAAAAACAACGGAAACAAAAACTGAAAAGGGAAAAACAACCGTTAAAACAACACAAAGTAAATATGATAATAACGGAAATGTTGTGGAGAGTACTGATGAGTGTGGAAGAATAACAACATACACATATGATTCATTAAACAGAAACAAGACAACAACCCTTAAGGTTGGAAGCGACACAAAGATTACTAAAAATGAATATACATATGGAAGCACAGATGTTTTTGATGGAGTGCAATGCATGGTAGTAAATGATGCGTTCATAACAACAACATATAATGAAAAGGGTGAGGAACTTAGCAAATCTTATGTAGATGGAAACGGAAGAACCGTGAAAGAATTAAGTAACGGATTTTATAGTGATTATACATATGATTCACAGGGAAAAGTCTTTACTACATATGTAAGTGGAATGAATGAGGATGACGTAAGCAAGGTTGTGGGTGAAAAACTTACGGTAACAACATATGATGCAAAAGGAAATCAGACTTCAACAATAACAAATCCTGAGATTACGGGAACACAGTATGAAGTTGGAAATGATTCAATAGTTACAAAGAAAGAATATGATGTAAATGGAAACGTAACAAAGTCTGTAGACGGTGAAGGAAATGTTACATCATATGAATACGATAACCAGGGAAGAGTTACACAAGTAACAACGCCTGAGGGAAATGCCAATTCATACAAATATGATAACATAATAAATGATAAGGAACTTATTAACTTAAAAGGTGTCATTGACAATAAGCTTGTTGAAAGCACAGTTACTGATGCAATGGGAAACATTTCAAGAACATATAATAATGGGGCCGGTCAGACATTAAAAATACTGGACGAAATAAATCAGAAGGATAATTTAGGAAAGGGAATATCCACAGTATATGAATATGATGACAATGGTCAACAGATAAAGGAAACATATGCTGATGGAAGTTATGTACAGTCCGAATACGAAGCATCAACAGGTTATTTATTAAAAAAATCCAAATTTAATAAAAACGGAAAATGTGAAAGCTATACAACATATTCATACGATACAGAAGGAAATGTACAGTCAGCCATTGATTACAAAAATGGTGAATCATACAGACATACATATTATGAATATGATAAATTTGGAAGAAACATTGCTGTTTCTGAAATTAATGCAGGCAGCACTCCTTCAAAAGATGTAATTGAAAAGGCAAAAATAAAGTATGTTTACAATGTTGATGATAACATAGAAAAAATTTATTATCCGAATAATTCAGGAGATAAATTAAAAGGAATAAAGTTTGTATATAACAAGGACAAGTGGATTACTGAAATTGATGGAATATTGTCTGATAAGACAGTTCCAATCAGAAAGTATGAGTATTATAATGACAGTAAAATACAATACATCAGGGATTACAAAAATTTCTTAAGTAATGGAACGGATTACATTCAAAGAGATTATGAATATGATGGTTTTGACAGAGTAACATCAATGAAGTATTATACGAATTCCAATAGGGAAAAAGTACTTGAAAGCTATGAGTATAAATACGACAGAAACTCGAACATTACATATAAACATGAGAAAACCGGTTATGATAATTCATTAAAGGATGAGGAAACAAACTATTCTTATGATAAAGATGGAAGACTTGTGGCCTCTGAAAAAAATAACAGACTGTTATATAAAACAACACGGTGCACCTACAGGTATGATAAGGTTGGAAACAGAACATATGAGTCTGAACTAGAGACTGACACGGTAGCAACAGACCAGTCAAAAACAACAGGTCGTTATTCATATAACAGTTACAATAGCCTGAATCAGTTAACTTCAAGCACGGTAATCGAATGTAAGGACGGTTCAAGTGTTAAAACCTCAAGCAAGTCATATAAATATGATGTAAAAGGAAACCAAATAAGTGCCACGGATACAGGAAACGGAACAGTTACATCTTATGAATATGATGTTGAAAATCAGTTAGTTGATGTTAAAATAGAAAAAGACAATGTTGAGGTAAGCAGACAGCATAATGATTATAACGGTCAGGGACAGAGAATCAGAAAGACGGAAACAACAACGGCAGATGGAAAGTCCATCACAACCACAACATGTTATTATTATGAAGGAAGTGTACTATTATACACAACGGATGATAATGGTAAAAAGACAAGCCAGAACATCATAGGAAATGAGAACAATACATTTGCAGGCATTAGATATTATGGTGGCAGCCAGAGTGAGTATTTCTATTCAAAGGATGTTCAGGGCTCTACAACAGCCATAACAAATGGAAAAGGTGAATGCAGTCAGAGTTACAGTTATACAGACTATGGCGAAACATCAATTGAAACAGATAGTGATTTCTATAATGAAATTTGTTATACAGGTGGAATTTATGATGAATTAACAGGACTTTATTACCTGAATGCCCGCTATTATAATGCAGATGAAGGTGAATTCTTAAGTCAGGACACGTACAGAGGAGCGGAATCAGATGAGAATTCATGGAACTTATATGCATATTGCGCGGGAAATCCTATAAGTTATGTGGATACGAGTGGACATTTTATTGAAACATTGCTTGATGCAGGTAGCATTGTATATTCAGGATATGAATTGATAAATGATCCATCCTGGGGAAATTTAGGTTATTTGGCTTGGGATATTGGTGCTACATTTCTTCCTTATGTACCAGGATCATATGTAGGAAAAGGTGCAAAGGCAGGTATAAAAGCATCTAGAGCAATATCAAGAAGTTCATCTGCAGCTAAAGTATCATTAAAATTCAGGAAGACCAGAAAAATTGCAAAGGCAGGTAAATTTGCAGTTAAAAAGAAAATGGCATTGCGAGCTGCTGAGACAATTTCTGACATTAACAGTATGTCAAAAATTTCAATAGGCGAGTATAGACATTTAAAAAAGTCATATAAAGGAGTTAAAAATGTTGAAGTACATCATATAATTGAAAAACGTTTATTACGCACAATGAAAACGACTTGTAAAAAAGGGGAAATGCTTTCAATACCTCTGTCAAAAAATCTACATAAGAAAATAACAAAAAGATGGAAAAAACAGATAGGATATGGAACTAATTACAGCGGTGTGACCAAGAAAAAATTGTTAGTTGCTTGTGACAAGGTGTATGGAGACATGCCTAAACTTAAAACAATTGCAAAGAGATGGATAGAGGCTAATTATGGAAAATAAAGGAATACTAATAAAGCGTTTAAGAAAAAAGGAGAGACAAAAGTGGAAATTTATGCAGAAATAGCAGTAGGTGTATACCCAGAATTTGCTTACAAACGAGCAGAAGAGGAACGTGAACTTAGAAACAAGTTAAAATCTTATGTGGTAAGAAATGATGGGGAATTGATAGGTGATGTGTATAAAGTAGAATATATGAGTCAACTTTATAATGAAATAATGAAGTTTGGAGAAAATATGGATGAAGTGGATTTAATAATTGAATATTTCTATAAGTACACTGACGAAGAACTTGAAAAGGCAAAAATGTTTTGGTTAAATCCGACAAGAAGTTATATTCAGAGCAAGGATTATAATGACTATCCATGTGATACATGCGGAAGAAGAATACTAAAGGATGTGGACATTATAAAAGTTGGAAAGAAAGTAAAGGGCGGAAGACCAAGAAAAATGTTCAAGTTTGGTGCAGGAATAGAAGAACTGTTATGCGTGTCAGCTGACCTATACAATTATTTCTTAGACAATGGAGTTAACAGTGAGGATTTTAGACCGGTCTATTGCGGTAAAGAAATGCAAGGATATGCATTTACCCCCATAGAAGAATATGACGTTATATCAAGTGTCTATGAATATAGAATATGTGAAAGTTGCGGCAGAGAGTATGCCTTATACGATATTCCAAAGGGCTATCATCCTGAAAAATTCGAATTACGTGAGCTAATAGATTTTTCAGCACACGACGTGTACAAGACTAAAGTATATTATGACAGAGAGCAGAGAATACTGATTAGCCCAAAGCTGTTTAAGCTTATGAAAAATTATATTAAAGATAATGAGTATAAGGCAATATTTTAAACCTAAAATTATTTCACAAATACATGAACGTTTTACAGTTTATCATAAAAAATCATAAAGTGTTATATTGCTCGCAATGCCTGATTAACAAAGGCGTTGCGGGCATTTTTGTAACACTAAATAATGTATGATAAACTGATATAAAATCCCTAGGCTCTTCAGGCAAAGAAGGAGTTGTCACTGGAGGGAAAACATCAATACTTGGGAAAAATATGTTGGCAGAGATGAATGTGTCAAAACGAACAAAGTGGGCAGGATATCAAGCTTAATCTATGAAAAACCTTTGGACAGTGAACTGGAAGAGTGGCAGATTTTTATTTAAGATTTGTATTATAGAATTATGTCAAAAAATTTTCAAGACAAAGATATCGCTTTTTCTGTCCCACTTACAAAAATACAAGAATTTAAAATAAAGAAAATATTAAATGAACAAGAAGGATTTTTGTTGAGGATAGGAGTGGAACAGAGTGTGATATCGACCTGTAATTGTTTGTGTGGCAATTAATGAAAGATATCATTGCAAAATAGGTAAATAGAGATATTTTTTAGTAAATATGGTATATTCATGATCATCGCCAAGATATTGTTTAAAAAGGCTATGTGAAATGTCAAATGCAGAAGCGGCATTCTTATAGTCTTTTTTATTAAGGGAAATAATACCTTGATAAAACATTCCGGTTGTGTAATCAAGATTATTGCATCCAATATAGTCAGTGATTATATCAAGTGCAAATTGTAGTATATTTTCAGCGGTAATATAATCCTTTAGTGATAGTGACTGTTTTACCATATGAAATGTTTGCTGGAGGGTATCGTTTCTTTCCATAATTCCAAGGTATGAAAGAGTCTGTGAAATAAAGTCTGTAAATAGACATTCTATGATAAGTGATGGAGCTGTAAGTTCATGAAATGAGCTTG
>NZ_CAKVZL010000076.1:0-10376 GCF_934835595.1 Eubacterium sp. AF15-50 | reverse complement strand
ATGACATGGTGAAGGATGCAAGAATGAGTGGAGAAGCAAGAGGAGAAGCAAGAGGAGAAGCTGAACGGAAAATAATGCAGAAAGAGCTGGACGAAAAGCAGAACCGATTAGACAAATATGAAAAAGAAATAGAGGAATTAAAGAAGCAGCTTGCCGAGAGGCAAACGGCTTAAAAAGAGTATTTCACATAGTAGGATAGTTAATAAAATCATGTTATAATTACTATATTAAAATATATAAAAGGATTGAAAGCATGACATTACAACAGTTGAAATATGTATTAATGGTAGCGGAAACGGGGACCATTACAGAGGCAGCAAATAACTTATATATTTCCCAACCAAGCCTGACTAACGCAATACATGAGTTGGAAAAGGAAATGAATATTGTTATATTTAACAGGACAAATAAAGGAATAACTCTTTCTAAGGAGGGAGAAGATTTTTTAGGATATGCGAGACAGGTATTAGAGCAGGCGGCAATTCTAGAGGATAAATATAAAGGTAGCAATGGAGGAAAAAAACAGTTTTGCATTTCTACACAACATTATTCCTTTGCCGTAAATGCATTTGTTGATTTGATTAAGAAATATGGTCAGGATGAGTATGATTTTAGCATTAGGGAAACACAGACATATGAGATTATTGAAGACGTTGCACATATGAGAAGTGAGATAGGAATAATATTTCTTAATGATTTTAATGAAGTAGTAATAAATAAGATTCTTAAAAGTCATGATTTGGAATTTCACCAGCTCTTTGTTGCAAAACCACATGTGTTTATAAGTAGAAAACACCCACTTGCAAAAAACACGGTTATAACCAATGAAGAATTAGAAGAGTATCCGTACATGTCCTTTGAGCAGGGGGAACATAATTCATTTTATTTCTCAGAAGAAATTTTTTCGGATTATGAGAGAAAGAAGAATATTCGTGTAAGGGACAGAGCAACTTTATTTAATCTGTTAATTGGACTAAACGGTTATACGGTATGTAGTGGTGTTATTGATAAAAAATTAAATGGAAAAGATATTATTGCCGTTCCATTAGCTGATGAAAAAGATATGCGAATAGGATATATTACCCATAAAAAGGGCACGGTTACAAGGTTAGGAAATACATATTTAGAGGCATTAAAAAAATATTTAGGCTAAATAGGTTGTCTATAGTTTAAAACTATGGACAACTTATTTTTTGTGTATTTTACAGTGAAAAGCTCATTAAATATAATAAAGTCAGCTATTAAGGTTGTTTATAAAAAAGAAAAAGTTACTTTTAGAAATGGAGGATTAAAATAATGAGCAATTTACAGACACCATTTAGATATGATTTTGTGGGAAGTTTTTTAAGACCACAGGCACTCAAAGATGCAAAAGTGGCATATCAGAATGGAAAAATCACAAAGGAAGAATTAGATAAAATTGCAAACGAAGAAATTACAAAGATCGTGGCAAAGCAGAAGGAATTGGGATTTCATGCCATTACAGACGGAGAGTTCAGAAGAACTTTTTGGCATTTAGATTTTATGTGGGGATTTGAAGGTGTTGAACACAAAAACACAGGAAATGGTGTTAAGTTCAATGATGAGTTAGCAGTTCTTGATGATACTTATCTTGTAGGTAAAATCAAGGCAAAGCCACATCCGTTTGTGGAATACTTCAAATTTTTAAAGCAGTTTGAGGATGAAAATACGGTAGCCAAATATACAATTCCGGCACCGGCACAGACTTTCCAGCAGATGATTGTACCGGCAAATTACGAAACTACAAGAAAATATTACAGCACTAATGAAGAATTAATTCACGATATTGGAGTTGCTTATCAGGATGTTATAAAACAATTTTATGATGCAGGCTGCCGCAATCTTCAGTTGGATGATTGTACATGGGGAGCAATTGTAGGTGATGCGGCAGAGCAGAGATATAAGGAACTAAATATTGATTTAGAGGATGTAAAGAAGGAACTTCTTGCAGTAAACAATCTGGCATTAGAAGGAAAACCGGATGATATGGTTATTACCTCACATATATGCAGAGGAAATTATCATTCAACATTCTTTACAAGCGGACCATATGATTCAGTCGCAGACTATGTGTTCGCAAAAGAAAATGTGGATGCATTGCTTTTAGAATATGATGATGAAAGATCAGGTGGATTTGAGCCTTTGGCAAAAGTTTCACAGGACAAAAAAGTTGTTCTGGGACTTATTACCACAAAATCTCCGGCATTAGAGGATAAAGAAGAAGTTATAGCCAGAATATATGAAGCAGCAAAATATATTCCTCTCGACAGATTATGCTTAAGCCCGCAGTGTGGATTTGCGTCCTGTGAAATAGGTAATAAAATTACTGAAGAACAGCAGTGGGCAAAGTTGAAGTTAGTAAAAGAAATTGCCCGGGAAGTTTGGGGAGAATAAATTAATATATAAATTAGGATAAAAAATAAGCAGTAAAACTGTGTCAGTAAAACACATAGAAAATTGACAATTAATCTTATTTATAGTATTCTATGGCACAGGGAATGAAGTTCTCCCTTGGGAAACCAAAACTGCTTATTATGCTGATGACTTCTACGATTATTACAGTCGCAGAAGTGTCAGCTTTTTTTTATGTAAAAGATTTAGGGTATTACAGGGAGAGTAAATGCATCGGCGACAAAAATCACACACTAAAAGGAGGATATTTATATGTTAACATCATTAGCTCTTATTTTTATTGTGGGGCTTGCCATGGGGGCAATTTGCAGGCAGCTGAAATTACCGAGAATAATAGGAATGCTTATTACAGGAATCGTATTGGGGCCATACGTTTTAAATCTTCTCGATTCCTCTATATTGGGGATTTCAGCGGACTTGAGAAAAATGGCGTTAATAATTATTTTGTTAAAGGCAGGATTATCCCTTGACCTTAACGATTTAAAAAAAGCAGGGCGACCGGCAATCCTGCTGTCTTTTGTTCCGGCGTCCTGTGAAATAATAGGATATGTACTTTTAGCTCCCGTAATATTAAAAATCAGCCATATAGAGGCAGCGGTCATGGGTGCTGTTCTGGCGGCAGTTTCACCGGCAGTTGTAGTGCCACGAATGGTAAATCTTATGGGAAAAAATATGGAACTAAAAAGGCAATACCGCAGATGATTATGGCAGGAGCCTCCTGCGATGATATCTTTGTTATTGTTTTATTTACTACATTCTTAAGTGTTGCACAGGGCGGGAAAGCAAATGTTATGGACTTTATATCAATACCTGTTTCCATTGTTTTAGGCATATTACTGGGGGCAGTTGTGGGATATGGTCTGTATATGTTTTTTGAAACATCATATGCCCATAAGCACTGTGTAAGAAATAGTACAAAAGTAATAATTGTTTTGGGATTTTCATTTCTTTTAGTTGCAGTGGAAGACTGGCTTAAGGGAACAGTGGCAGTATCGGGATTACTTGCGGTAGTCAGTATGGCATGCGTAATAAAGATGAAAAGCACAGCCTTTGTTTCAAAAAGGCTTTCGGAAAAATTTGGAAAGTTGTGGATAGCGGCGGAAGTGATTCTTTTTGTTTTAGTTGGTGCGGCAATAGATATAAGATACACTCTTAGTGCGGGAATAGCAGCAGTGTTTATGATTTTACTGGCATTATTATTCAGGTCAGTGGGAGTTTTAATTTGCACTGCCAAAACAAATCTGTGTCTGAAAGAAAGATTGTTTTGCGTTATTGCCTATCTTCCAAAAGCGACAGTTCAGGCAGCCATTGGCTCAGTGCCTCTTGCATCAGGGCTGGCATGTGGCAAAATTGTTTTATCGGTTGCAGTTCTTGGAATTATTATAACAGCACCTCTTGGAGCCTTGGGAATAGACAGCACCTATAAAAGATTTTTGGAAAAAGAAAATATATAAATCAGGGTGGGTTTTGCGTTTAATAATGAAATAACATATAATGTAAAGAAAATAGGAGAACAAAATGGAAAGAGATTTAACAACAGGAAGTGTATTAAAAAATATTGTATATTTTTCATTGCCATATTTATTGTCATATTTTTAACAGACATTGTACGGAATGGCAGATTTGTTTTATTAGCTACTGTTAAGCCCATTGTGGGTTTAACGTCCACTCCTGAGAAGGCAGTTTCTGAAACTGTAGCTTATTTAACCATATGTTTTATTGGGATTCCTTTTATTACTGATTATAATATAATAAGTTCAATATTTCGCGGGTTAGGTGACTCAAAGAGTCCAATGTATTTTATTGCAGTGGCATGCATGGCAAATATTGTTTTAGATTATATTTTTATTGGTGGAATGAATTTAGGGGCTGCAGCAGCGGTAGGTATCGTTGAAAAATTCATAGGTATGGTATTCTTAGTACCATCTACCATGTTGTTTACAGTTTCGGCATTATCAGCTCAAAACATAGGTGCCGGAAAGCATAATAGGGCAACAGTTACTCTTCGTTACGGAATTTTTATCCTCACTATTGTATTTTTTTATATCCAGTGTATACTATAAAGAGATTAAGAAAAACTAATAGTATACACCTCGAAATAATATCAAAGGAAAGCATAAGCTTTGCTGGGGTGATAAAGCAGTGACCATAGCTACAGTTCTTATAGAACTTATTGTAACATCTGGGACCATGACTATAAAGTAACTTATTAACTATGTGGGTAAAAATGGATGCCCAACAATTCATCCAACACCTGCATCATAAAAAAATAAGTCTATAGCCTCTTTGAATGAGGTCTATAAAATTATTATACGAGGGGTGTTATATGGGAAATAAGGATATAGCAACCAAAAAGTACATGTCAGATAACGTGAGATTTGCAGATGTGTTTAATTATGCCATATATGGGGGAAGGCAGATTATAAAACATGACATGTTAAAGGAAATCAGTGCAGAAGAACTGTTATTAATGGAAGGGGATAAGGAGAAACTGAGCGTAAAAGAATGCAGGTGCAGCACTTTACAGAAGCTTTGGGAAAACCAGCACCACTATGTATATATCAATTGTAGCAAATATAGTAAATGTAGCGGGAAACTGTATTGGTTTATTTTTGCCATTACCCCTGTTATAATGAATTTTTACGCATTAGAAGATAAAGTAATTTAAATTTTTTGAAAGGAGCAATTAAATGAAAAAATTAGTTACAATTATTATGGCAGTTGTGCTTATGATTTCTTTAGCAGCCTGTGGAGAAACAAAGAAACCAACAGAGGAAATCTCAGACAGTACGGAGGTTACAACAGAAAATTCTACAACTGAGAAAAGTGAAACTGAAGGTAATACAACCGTCGAAAATGGAAAAAATATCTCAGTATTGTTTTTTTCAGTAACAGGAACTACCCGAAATGTTGCACAAAAAATTGCCGGAACATTGGGAACAGATACCATGGGAATCATTCCAAAGGAGGAATATACTTCTGATGATATAGATTACAGCAATGATGATTGTCGTGCAAATAAGGAAATGAAGGATGAGTCCTCCAGACCGGAAATTAAAAATGACTTAAGCAAAGTAGAAAATAGTGATACTATTTATATAGGATACCCTATATGGTGGGGAACGGCACCGAGAATAATACAGACGTTTTTTGAAAGCTACGATTTAAAGGGAAAGACAGTGTATTTATTCTGTACTTCCAGTGGCAGTGGAATTGAACAAAGTGTAAGTGATTTGCAAAAATTATATCCCGATGTAAACATTGCCGCAGGAACGCGTGTTGATGGAAATGTCACAGATGAGGAAGTAAATAACTGGACTAATGGGGTAAAATAAAGTTAAATTACCGGGAGGCAATTACATTATGGATTTGAGAGTATTAAGATATTTTTTAATGGTGGCAAAAGAGCAAAGTTTTACCAAAGCGGCTAAGCAGCTTAATATAACACAACCTACCCTTTCAAGACAGCTGGCGGCTTTAGAAGAGGAACTTGGGGTAAAGCTGTTTAACAGAGGTGGTCACAGCATTACCCTGACTAATGAAGGTTTGCTGCTAAAGCGCAGGGCATTGGAACTGGTAGATTTGGAAGACAAAATTGTCAGTGAATTTAAGGGCAACAGGGAGTCTGTAGAAGGGAAAATTACCATAGGCTGTGGCGAATTTATAGCTGTGGAAACCTTGGCAAAAATATGCAAAAAATATAAGGAAAAATACCCTTTAGTTCAGTTTGCCATACATACAGGAACCGCTGACAACATTTCAGAAATGATGAATAAAGGGCTTGTGGATATAGGATTGTTTCTTGAGCCCGTTAGCACTGAAGGAATGGATTATATTAGAATGCAGGGATGTGACCACTGGGTAGTAAGCATGAGAGTGGATGATCCATTGGCAAAAAAAGAAGTTATTACAAAAAAAGATTTGTTAAAGCTTCCACTGATATTGCCGGAAAGAACAAATATACAAAGTGAATTGGCAAATTGGTTCGGAAAGGATTTTAGCAGACTGAATATTGCTTTTACCAGTAATTTAGGGACAAATGCAGGAGTTATGGCTATAAACGGATTAGGATATCCTATTTCCATTGAAGGTGCCATGCGATATTGGAGGAGAGATTTGGTGGTACAAAAAACATTATCACCGGAGATTCTGGCAAGCACTGTAATAGCATGGAGGAGAAATATACCGTATTCACCGGCAGTAAGTAAATTTATAGAGGAAATAAATGCCTACAAGGCATAAAAAGACATACAATATGGGTATTAGACATAACGACAAAATAAAGTATATAATAAATGGGTAGGATAAATTAATTTGTCTTATCCATTTTGTGTAATACAAAAACATAAGGAGGTATTAGTTATGGCAAAGAAGTTAGTAGCATATTTTAGTGCAAGTGGAGTAACAAAAAAAGTAGCTGAAATAGTATCAGAGGCAGATAACAGTGATTTATATGAAATCACACCAAAGGTACCATATACAAAGTCAGACCTTAACTGGATGGATAAAAAATCAAGAAGCAGTGTAGAAATGAGTGACAAAAAAATCAGACCTGAAATAGCAGGAGATGAAATAAATCCTCAGGATTATGACGAAATTCTTATAGGATTTCCGGTTTGGTGGTATGTTGCACCAACAATTATTAATACATTTTTAGAAAAATATGATTTTTCAGGTAAAAAGATAATCTTATTTGCCACATCAGGAGGAAGCGGATTCGGAAACACCGTAAAAGAATTACAGCCGTCAGCACCTGATGCAATAATTACAGAAGGTAAAGTTTTAAATGGCATGTCCAAACAGGAAATAATAAATTGGGCAAAGAGTATATAGAGGAGGAAACAAAATGAACGAAGTTCATTTTTTATAAATGTTTCCGACGAACTGCCGCCGACCAAGGGGAGGGGGCGCAACAATATGGAGGAAACATTTATAGGAGGAAATTGTTATGGCAAAAATAACACAGACAGCAGGAAGAAATGCATTAGGAGAATTTGCTCCTGAATTTGCACATTTTAATGATGATGTTCTTTTTGGAGAAAATTGGAACAATCAGGATATAGACGTAAAAACAAGAAGTATTATAACAGTTGTGGCACTTATGGCATCAGGAATTACAGATTCATCTCTTAAATTCCATTTGGAAAATGCCAAGGCCCATGGAGTTACCCAGAAGGAAATTGCTGCAATTATTACCCATGTGGCTTTTTATGCAGGCTGGCCAAAGGGATGGGCAGTTTTTAACCTTGCAAAAGAGGTGTGGAATGTAAATGAAGGGGATTTGCCTTACGAAGATGAGGCAATGAGAGCTCACGCAAAAGAAATGGTATTTCCAATTGGGGCACCAAATGATGCCTTTGCCAAGTATTTTGTAGGAAAGAGTTATCTTGCACCGGTATCAACCAATCAGGTGGGAATTTTCAATGTAACATTTGAGCCGGGTTGCCGTAACAACTGGCATATTCATCATGGAAAGAATGGTGGAGGACAGATTCTTGTGTGTGTAGCCGGACGTGGATACTACCAGGAGGAAGGAAAAGAAGCCATTGAAATGAAACCGGGAGATTGTATAAATATTCCTCCGGAGGTAAAGCATTGGCATGGAGCCGCACCTGACAGCTGGTTTAGCCATTTAGCAGTTGAAGTTCCGGGAGAAGAAACATCAAATGAATGGTGCGAGGCTGTGTCAGACGAAGAATACGGAAAATTGAAATAGGAATAATATATGACGAGTTGCCGCTGACCGGAGGGAGTGGGCGCAACATATTATGTTAGGAGGAAATAAATGTATACCAAAACAATTACATTGAATAATGGCATAAAAATACCACAGTTAGGACTGGGAACGTGGTTTATAGATGATGACAAAGTGGCAGAGGCAGTAAAGGCAGCAGTAGATTTGGGATACAGACATATCGATACTGCACAGGCTTACGGAAATGAACGTGGAGTTGGTGAAGGTGTCAGAAACTGCAAAATTCCAAGGGAAGAATTATTTGTTGTATCAAAGGTTGCTGCAGAACACAAAACTTACGAGTCAGCTGCTAAAAGTATTGATGAGACTTTGGAGAAGATGGGACTTGATTATCTTGACATGATGATTATTCATAGTCCACAGCCGTGGGTAGAGGTAAATCAGTCTGAAAACAGATATGTAGAGGGTAACAGAGAAGCCTGGAGAGCTCTTGAAGATGCATACAAGGCAGGAAAATTAAAGGCTATTGGCGTATCAAATTTTCAGATTGAAGATATTGAAAGTCTTTTGGAAGTGGCAGAAATTAAACCTATGGTAAACCAGATTCTTTGCCATATCAGCAATACACCGGAGGAACTTATAGAGTTCTGCAAGAAGAAGGATATTGCCGTGGAGGCATATTCACCAATTGCCCATGGCGAGATATTAAATCAGCCGGAAATCAAACACATGGCAGATAAGTATGGCGTTTCTGTTGCACAGTTGTGTATCAGATATACATTACAGCTGGGAACCATATCACTTCCTAAAACCGGAAATCCGGAGCATATGAAAACTAATGGAGATGTAGATTTTGAAATTAGTAGGGAAGATATGGAGATTCTAGAGAATTTTAAAAAAATTGAAAGCTATGGAGCAAGCAGCGGTTTCCCTGTGTACGGTGGAAGGTTGTAGCTTGTAGTTTTATAGGTGGAATGAATTTAATCAAGGCGGATTGTTGCGGACAAATATTCGTGACAATCCGCCTTGGTTGTTTACATATGTCTTTTTAAAATAACAAAGCTATATACAAATTACTATTACGTTTATTAATTATCTGAATATCATGTCCCTGCATAATCATAAAAACGCAATCGTCAACAACTTGTTGACAATTCTAAAATGCTGATATATAATCCTTATTAAGAATAAATCCTAATAAGGAGGACGAATGACAAACAGAAGGAACACCATACAGAAAGATCTGGTACGAAATGCTGTATACGAGATGAAAAGACATGTTACAGCAAATGAAGTGTATGATTTTATTAAAGAAGCATATCCTACAATTGGAAAAGGAACTGTATATAGAAATCTTGATATATTGGTAGAAGAAGGTGCTTTAAGAAAGGTTGAAGTCCCGGATGGACCGAACCGGTTCGATTTTACGTTGAAAAATCACTATCATGTCAGATGCGTAAAGTGCGGTGAGGTTTCAGATGTGGATATGGATGAAATATTGGACTTGATGGAGAGAATTCATAACACTCATGGAACTAAATTTTTGGATTATGATATTTCATTTAAAGGTATTTGCTCAAAATGCAGGGAGAAGGTAAAGGAGGAAAAATATGGATAGGAAAGCAATGTATAAGTTGAGTTATGGATTGTTTGTACTGACCGCTAAGGAAGACGAAAAAGATAATGGTTGTATCATTAATACTGCTATTCAGGCAGCTTCAGAACCAAACCAGTTAAGTATCTGCGTTAACAAAGCAAATTACACTCATGATATGATTCAAAGAACCGGAAAATTCACAGTATCGGTCCTGAGTCAGAATGCACAGTTTGAATTGTTCAAACATTTTGGCTTTCAATCAGGAAGGAATGTTAATAAGTTTGAAGCATTTGAAAAGTGTGCCAGAGGTTCAAACGGTATTTACTATGTTACAGAAGGTACAAATGCATACATTTCTGTAACAGTTAATAAAACAGAGGATTTAGGTTCCCATACAATGTTTATGGGTGAGATAACTGATATGGAAGTTTTAAGTAATGTTCCTTCAGTAACATATGATTATTACCAGAATAATATTAAGCCTAAGCCAGAGAAAGTTGGAAAGACGGAGGATGGTCAGACAATATTGCGTTGCAGAATTTGCGGATACGAATATGTAGGCGAAGAATTACCGGATGACTTTATATGTCCTTTGTGCAAGCACCCGGCATCAGATTTTGAAAAAGTAGTAAAGAAAACGGAGGTAAAAGA